>JBGSLE010000105.1:0-1687 GCA_041740875.1 Pontiella sp.
CGAGGCGTTCGAGCACCTGGTGGCCGTTCATCTCCGGCATGCGCAGGTCGACGAGCACGACGTCGGGCCGGTGTTCAAGGAACCGTTCGATGCCTTCGCGCCCGTTGGCGGCTTCGAACACGGTGAAAAGCTGGTCTTCCAGATAGTTGCGAAAGCTCTCGCGGACGGAGGCTTCGTCGTCGATTACAAGCACGGTCGGCTGTGGAACCGGGTTCATGTTTTCTGGGGGGCGGCGGCAAGCTCCTTGATGCATTTCACGAGCAGGGAAAGGACGCGCACCGGCTTGTGGAAGACATGTTCGGGGCGCATGCCGAGTTCCTTCAGGCGCGGGGAGAGGTTGTACGAGATCGAGCCGGTGTAGATGATGTGCCGTTGGTCGGGGTAGCGCTCGCGCGCCTGGAGGATGAGATCCTCGCCGCTCATGCCGGGCAGGCGCAGGTCGACGATGCAGACGTCGTAGATGTTGCTCTTCATCAGGTCGAGCGCCTCCTCGGCGCTTTCGGCGCTGGAGGCGCGGAATCCGTAGTCCTCGAGGAAGGCCGTCAGGCTGAGGCAGATGCCGGGTTCGTCGTCGATCACCAGCACCCGGATGGAAGAGTAGTCGTTCATGAAATTGATCCTCGAAAGATGGCGGCACTTTAGCGCGTCCTCCCCGTCCTCCCAAGCCTATTGTGGCGGTATTGGCGGGGTTGCGGCCGGTTACAGGCGCAAACCCATCTGCCGGAAACGGTGTTCGAAGGGGATGCGGAAGCTGAAGCGGGCGCCCTTGCCGGGAACGGAGTAGAGGCTCATGCTTCCGCCGTGGTTTTCCGTGATGATGAAATAGGAGACCGACAGCCCGAGCCCCGTGCCGTGCCCGACCTCCTTGGTGGTGAAAAACGGCTCGAAAACGCGCTTGCGGGTCTCCTCGTCCATGCCGGGGCCGTTGTCCTCCACCTCGACCAGCGCCATATCCCCGTCGCGCCGCAGCCGCAGGATAATCACCGGTTCGGGGGCGTCCGGCGGGCGTTCGGCCATGGCCTGGGCGCTGTTGGAAAGCAGGTTGAGCATCACCTGCTGGATCTGGCTGCCTTCGCAGGGCACCAGCCCGAGCGAGGCGTCGAGCTCGCGCACGATGCGGATGTGCCGGAAGTCGAAGCGCTTTTTCAGGTTGTAGTCGTTCGACGCCAGCTCGACGCTGCGCTCAATGATCTCGACCAGGTCGTTGGGTGCAAAGTACGCCTCGTCCTTGCGGCTGAAGCTGAGCATGTTGTCGACGATCTTGGCCGCCCGGCGGCCGGAATCGGCCATGGAATCCATCATCTTCACCAGCCCGCGCAGTTGCATGAAGGCTTGGACGGCTTCGAGCGTGGTGCCGGACTGGTGGGCGGCGGAGGTGTTCAGCGGCGTTGGATCCATGATGCGGTTGCGCATGACCTGCAGGTTTTGCAGGATGCCCGCCAGCGGGTTGTTGATTTCGTGCGCCATGCCCGCCGCCAGCCCGCCGACCGACATCATCTTTTCGGATTGCACCATCATCTCCTCGATGCGCACGCGGTCGGTGACGTCGTCGAGGCGCAGCACCGCGCCTTCGGAGCCGTCGGTCGTGATGGGGTAGACCGTGACGTCGACGACGTGCGGCTCGCCCTTGATGGCATACTGGATGCGCTCGTGCTGCTGGAGGCGGCTGGCGCCGAGGGTTTCGAGC
>JBGSLE010000106.1:0-5011 GCA_041740875.1 Pontiella sp.
CCCGGGTTCGTTCCTGCTGGGCGACACGCCGTCGGACATCGCCGCCGCCCGCGCCAACGGCATGGTTTCGGTGGCGGTGTGCAACGGCCAGTTTTCCCGGGCGCAACTCGAAGCCGAAGCGCCGGACCTCGTGGTGGACTCGTTCGAAGCCGCCGAACATCTCTTCCAGGCGCTGGACGTATGAGCGCCGGTTTCGAACACCTCACTCCCGATCTCCTGCTGGATGCGGTCGAATCGCACCTCGGCGTTTCCCTGACGGGACTCACGTCGCCTTTGCCGAGCTACATCAACCGGGTGTACGAACTCCAAACGGCGGCGGGCGAGCGGCTGGTTGCAAAGTTTTACCGCCCCGGACGTTGGAGCCGGGAAGCCCTGCTCGACGAGCATGCGTTCGTGCTGGATTGCGCCGCAGACGAGATCCCGGTGGTGGCTCCGCTTCCATTGGCCGGAGGCGGAACGATCGGCGACGCCGCCGGCACCCTGTTCGCGGTTTTTCCGAAGCGGTCGGGGCGGGAGATGGAACTCCGGTCCGCCGAAGACTGGCGCCGATTGGGCCGGTTGGTCGGCAGGATTCACCTGGCCGGCGCGCGCGGCGAGGCGAAGCACCGCCTTCGAATGCACCCGGAATCAACGACGGTTCCAGAGATCGCCCAGCTGACCGGGGCCGGCTTCATGCCGAAATCGCAGGCCGCCCGTTTCAAGGAGATTGCCGACCGCATCGTCGAAACAGCCGTTCGCGCGTTTGAAGGAGTCGAACTCCAGCGCATCCATGGCGACTGCCACCGGGGCAACATCCTGGAACGTCCGGATGAGGGATTGATGGTCATCGATTTCGACGACATGGTGATGGGGCCGGCGGTTCAGGATATCTGGTTGCTGCTGCCCGGCCATGCCAACGACGTGCGGCGCGAGATCGACCTCATCCTCGAAGGCTATGAGCAGTTCATGGAATTCGACGACCGCCAGTTGCGGCTGGTGGAAATCCTGCGGGCGATGCGCATCATCTATTTTCTCGCCTGGTGCGGCACGCAGGTGGAGGACTACCGCTTCCGCTCCACCTTTCCCGACTGGGGCAGCGATATGTTTTGGCGGCGGGAAGTGGCCGATCTCGAGCACCAATACAACGCCATTTGCAACGACGACCGGCTCGGTACCGGATTTTAGACCATTTTAACGAAAAAGCACGGATGCATCCATGAGCAGAAGCAACACCTACAACATCGCCTGTCCTTCGTGCGGGCTCAGCCAAGCGGTCGAGCTGCACGAGGCGATCAACGCCGCAACCGATCCCCATTTGCGGCGCGCATTGATGCACAACACGCTCAACCGGGTGCATTGCCTCGACTGCGAGGCCGATTTCCGGGTGGACATGCCGCTCCTCTACAACGATCCGAAGCACCATATCCTGATCCACTGGGTGCCGGAAACCGAGGAGATGCCGCGCGAGCGGATCATCGAGGATTTCGACCAGACGCTCGACCAAATCAACGGGTTGCTGCCGGCGGACGTGGAGGCTCCGGTCATCCGTCTGGTCTTCAGCCGGGTGGAGCTAGTGGAGCTGATCTTCATGCTGGAGGCGGGGTTCAACCAGCGCGTGGTGGAATATGTCAAGTATTCCATCTACACGCGCAACGTGGGGAAGGTGGAACCGCGCAAGCACCGCCTGTTGCTGAACGTGGAGGATTCCACCGCCGAGGAGCTCTGTTTTGTGCAGCAGGATGTCGAGCGGCAGGAGCTGGGCAGCATCCTGCGCTACGGACGGGCGGCCTACGAGTCGATGTGCGGACTCTACGAGGAGAGCCCGGAGGAGTTCCTGGAGATGTTCCCCGGTCCCTGCATCAGCGCCCGCAACCTGTTGCTCGACGACGAGGAAGAGGCGGAATAAAAAAACGCCACGCGCTGGCGGGGCGTTCGAATGCCGTTGGCGGACGCCGGCTATTTCAGCTTGGCTTCGACCACTTTCAGGCTGGCTTCGGACATCCGCGACCATCCGGTTCCGGGATGGTAGGTGATGACGTCTTCGTAGACCTGTTTGGCTTCCGCCAGCAGAGACAGGGATTCCAGGCAGCGGGCCTGCGCGATCATCGCCACGGGCGCCAAGTGGGAGTCGGCATGCTTCTTCGCGAATTCGCCGTAGAGCAGGTGGGCGTCGCCCGTCTGGCCCAGCGCCTCCTTGCAGGTGATCTGGTTGAATTCGGCTTGTTCGGCCAATTCATGCTCCGGGTATTTCTTGGAGAAATCCCCATAGAGTGCTACGGCGTCCTGCACCTGTCCGGCGTTGAAGCGCTCCAGCGCCAATCCCATCAGGGCGAGCGGGGCGGAAGGGGTTGATCCGAAATCATCGAGTATGGCCTGGTAGTCCGCAGCGGTCCGCGCATCGAGCAACGCGGCGTCGGCCTTCCGTTCCTTGTTGGCGCGGCTGTTCTTCAAGAGGCGGTCGGCCAGGAAGAGGGCGCATACGGCCACGATGGCGATGGTGGCCGGCTTGGAGTATTTCTGGATGAAGCCGAGCACTTCCTCCACTTCCTGCTGCTTCAGCGCCTGTTGCTTGAGCATCTCTTCGTGGCGCTGCTTGTCGGCATCAGTGCGGGCCGCTTCCGGCGAGGGTGCGTGCTTCTTTTTCTTTTTTCCGCCGCCCTGGTGTACCGCCTTCGCAGGGGCCTTCGTGGGTGCCGGATGGGCCGCAACGGGTTCGGCTTCAGCCAAGACTTCTTCTCCCTGTTCCTCTTCCGCCAGTTCGGCTTCGATCTCGGCGTCCTCAAACGACTCGGCCTGCGCTTCCATCACGGGTTCTTCCGCCGGAAGTTCCTCGGCAACCGCCTTGCGCGGCGGCACCGTCTCGGGTTTTTCCTGTGCCGGCGGGGTTTGGGTTGCGGCGGTCTGGTTTTCCACCCGCTTTTTGTTGATGCTGTTGAGCAGCGCTTCGTGTCCGCTGAGGAAGTCCTGCTGTTGCTTTTTTTCTTCGGTCATGACGCACTCCTAAAATCGGCTCTTCTTTTCATACTAAAGCCACGCATTCTCACCTTTTGCAAAATGAATTCAAGTATGGATTGATCCGTACAGATCGATTATTCGCCGCGCGATCGCGGACGGATCCAGCCCGTCGGTCGCGATTTTATGTTCGATGGCTTCGTACAAGGGCTTGCGGGATTCCAGCAACCGGAGGATGCGGGCCTCCTTGTCGCCCGCCAGTAGCGGGCGGGAGGTGTCGTGCCGCACGCGGTCGAGGACGGTTTCGGCCGAGGCCAGCAGGCAGACCACCAATCCTGAGGATTGGAAATCGGCGATGTTGTCGGGGTTGAGCACGATGCCGCCGCCGGTGGAGACGACCTGGTCTTGGCGGGTGGACAGGGTTTGGGCCATTTGGCGTTCCAACGCGCGGAAATGGGCTTCGCCGTCCTGGGCGAAAATGTCGTTGATGGTCTTGCCGGCCTGTTGCGCGATCAAGGCATCCATGTCGACCAGCGGCATGCCGGTATGGTCGGACAGCAGTTTTCCGACGGTGGTTTTGCCGGTGCCCATGAATCCCACCAATACAATGTTGCGCATGGCTTTCCCTCTAGGTCTGGAAACAGAAAAACGCTCCAAAAGGAGCGTTTTTCAAGCAACGGAAACCGGTTTCCTATGCACCGGTCAGGCGGATCGCGGCGCGGATCTGCTTGGTGTTCATCTGCACCAGCTGTTCTGCGCTGAAGCCCGCGCCCTGCAGGCGCTTCTTTTGCTCCATGACGCGGCGGCGTTTCAGGCGCGGGTGCTTGATCGGACGGCGCAAGGTCTTCTTGCGCATTGCTCTTCTAATTCTCATGGCAAACCTCTTCCAAGTTCGTTGGTTGCAAAATCAGGTGCAGAAGCTACACGCCCGACCATGGCCGCGCAATCCTTATCTTTGGCAAATTTACCCCTCGTTTCCTGCGGCCGGCGGCTTTTTGGGATAGTCGAAATCCACGAGCTCGGCAGGGCTGCCGACCGTGCGCCTCCAATGGCTGGTGGCGAGGCGGATCGTGGCGACGGCGCCGGTGGGCATGTGGTCGATGCGGACGCCGCCGAGCTGGCTGGCCAGCCATGAAATGGAGGGATTGTGGCCGATGAGCATGGCGGAGCGGTACCGGTCGTCCAGCGATTCGACCAAGGCGAGCAGGGTGCTGGCTGAGGCCTCGTAGATGCGCTCGTCGAAGACTACGTTGGCCACGCCCAGTCCGAGCATTGCAAGGGTTTCGGCGGCCCGCCGCGCCGGGCTGCATAGGATCAGCTCCGGAACGGGCCCGCGCCGCTTGATCCGCCGGCCCATTTCCGGGGCGTCGTGGAGGCCGCGCGCATTCAACGGGCGGTCGATGTCGTCGATCCCCGGCTCCGCCCAGCTCGATTTGGCGTGGCGCACCAGATAGAGGGTTTTGGTTTCAGCCATGGGGTTTCAGGTGGAAGGCGTGCGGCAGCAGCTCGCCGAGGGTGGTGGGTTCAAACTCGTCGAGCCGGTGGGCGAAGGCGATGTAGATGGGGAAGTCGGGCGGGCAAAATTCGGCCAGCACCTGGCGGCAGGCACCGCAGGGATAGGGCAGATCGCCGCCGCTGGCCACGACGACCAAGGCGTCGAAGTCCCTTTTCCCTTGGGCGACGGCGGAAAAGACGGCGACGCGCTCGGCGCAGCAGGTCAGGCCGTAGGAGGCGTTCTCCACGTTGCATCCTACCGCGATGGTGCCGTCCGAGCAGTGCAGCGCCGCGCCGACCCAATAGCGCGAGTAGGGGGCGTGCGCGTTCGCGGCGGCGGTGATGGCCTGCTGCATCAGCTTAATGGGATCCATGTGCGAGCCCCTCCAAGAAAGCGCGGATGGTTTTCCGCATGTGCGGCATGGCCTCGGCGGCGACCTTGTTCACATCCTCGTGGGTCAGTTTTTCGTGGCCCAGTCCCGCCGCCCAGTTGCAGATGCAGGAGAGCCCGGCCACCTGCATGCCCAGCGCGTTGGCGACGATCGCCTCTGGCACGGTGGACATGCCGACGGCGTCGGCGCCCATC
>JBGSLE010000107.1:0-6404 GCA_041740875.1 Pontiella sp.
AGGCGTTGCCGATGGCGCAGGGACGGAGGCGCGGTTTTTCCAGCCGTCGGGCGTGGCGGTGGATTCGGCAGGCACGGTCTATGTGGCGGATGCGAACAACCAGCTGGTCCGCAAGATTTCGACGGCCGGCGTGGTGTCCACCTTGGCGGGCAGCGTGCGGCGGATCGGCGCGGCGGATGGAACCGGGACGGACGCGACCTTTTATTTTCCGGAAGCGGTGGCCACCGATCCTTCGGGGAATGTCTATGCGAGCGATAAGCATAGCCATACGATCCGGAAGATCACGCCGTCGGGCGTGGTGACCACCCTGGCGGGTTTGGCGGGCGAGTTTGGAGCGACGGATGGCGTGGGTGCGGCGGCGCGGTTCAACTATCCGGCGGGCATCGTGGTGAATTCCAAGGGAACGCGGCTGTTTGTGGTCGATTCGGCGAACCATGCGATCCGCCAGGTGGATTTGGCCACGCGCGCGGTGACGACGCTGGCGGGATCGGCGGGGATGCGCGGGTTCAGGAACGGATCGGGTTCGGCGGCGCGGTTCTATTTCCCCGATGCGATCGCGCGCGACGGCGCGGACAGCCTGTACGTGGCGGATGCCTGGAACCATGTGGTCCGCAAGGTGACGCCGGGCGGCGTGGTGACGACGTTCGCCGGCGCCAATGGGGAGTTTGCGGATTTGGCCGGGATCGCCGTGGATGCGGTGAATAATGTGTATGTGGCGGACAACCACCAGATTTTGAAGGTGGCGAACGGAACGGGCGCGGTTTCGGTCTTTGCCGGGCGGTCGTTGCTGAACGGCTATGCGGATGGAACGGGGAGCGCGGCGCAGTTTCACCATCCGCAAGGCGGCGTGCTCGATGGCGCGGGCAATTTGTATGTGGCCGACACGCGGAACCATTTGATCCGGAAGGTGACGCCCGCCGGGGTAGTGACGACGGTGTCGGGAACCAAGCCGGTGGCGCCGAACACGACGCCGGTGAGCGGGCTGGATAACAAGCCTTCGTCGGCCTCTTCGACGTATGCGTTCCCAAGCAGCCTGGCGCTGAGCGCGGATGGCCAGAAGCTCTATGTCTGCGACAGCTTCAACAGCGTGGTACGGGTGGTTGCGCTGTCGAACGGGTCGACGATCACGCGCGGCGGACCGGGTTTCCCGTGGAAGACGTACGGATTCAACGACGGAACGACGGGGACAGGCGTGCTGACGACCAATTGCGCCTTCATGGCGAAGCCGTATGGCGTGGCGCTGGATCCGGGCGGGAATCTGCTGATCGCCGACTGGGGCAACCATGCGATCCGCATGATGAATGCGAGCGGTTATTTTTCAACGATCGCGGGGGCCGCCCCCAATCCGGCGGCGGCGGGATATCCGAACGATGAAGCGTTCGGCGTGGCTGGCGCGGTGGATGCAACAGGCCATGCCTCCCGCTTCCGGAATCCGGAGGGGTTGGCGACGGATGCGGCGGGAACAATCTATGTCGCGGACACGTGGAACCACACGATTCGCAAGATTACGGCGGGAAATGTGGTGACGACGCTGGCGGGTGCGGCGGGGCTGGCGGGATCGGTCGATGCCAGCGGCATCAATGCGCGCTTCAACCGTCCGTCCGGAGTGGGCGTCGCGCCGAACGGCGCTTTGTTCGTGAGCGAAACGGGCAGCCACACGATTCGGCGGATCGCGCCGGATGGCACCGTCACCACGATCGGCGGATTGGCCGGTGTGACGGGTACGGCGGGCGGACTCGGCGCGGAAGCCCGGTTTTCGAAGCCCTATGGAATCGTGGTGAGCAAGGCGGTGGATGCGCAGGGCAACCCGGCGCTGTACGTGATGGATTCGGCCAACAACCGGATCGTGAAGGGGGTTCCAACGTATGGCTTGATGATTACGTCGGCGTCCGCGCTGCCGCCGGCAACCCGGAAGGCGGCCTATTCCCAACCCCTGGCGGCCAGGGGCGGAACGGAACCCTATGCGTGGACGAAGGTGGGCGGATCGTTGCCGAAGGGATTGTCGTTGAGTCCGGCGGGGGTCCTCGGCGGAACGCCGTCGGCGACGGGCTTGTTCACGCTTACGCTGCGGGTGGAGGATGCGGAGGCGCAGGCCGCGGAGGCGCAGTTCCAGTTGGTGGTCAACCAGGCTTCGGCGACCTACGAGGATTGGAAGGCCAGCAGGTTTTCGACGAACGAATTGCAGGACTTGTCGGTGAGCGGGGATTTGGCGGATCCGGACCTGGATGGCGTGAAAAACATGGTCGAATATGCCATGGCGCTGGAGCCGCGGGATCCGGAGGCGTCGGAATACATCGCGGTTGGAAACGACGGCGGCTTCCTGACCTTCACCTATCGCCAAAACCAGGATGCGGCGGATTTGATCTATACGGTCGAGTGCGCGGAATCGCTGGCGGGCGAGCATGGCTGGCTGGCGGACACCGTCGAGGTTTCCCGCTTCGATACGGAGCTGGGCTGGTGGGAGGTCACGGTGCGCGACCGCGCGCCGATTAGCGAGACCACGACCCGGTTTGTGCGGTTGAAGGTGACGAAGCCGTAGCGATCGGTTTTCTGGAGGCGGACGATGAAAATAACTCTTTTTGCAGTGATGGTGTGGATGTCGGTTGGGGCGTCGGCGGGCCTGGTGCGCGATTACGGCGGCCATCCCGGCGAAGTGCAGGGAACCCGGGCTTCGAATGTGAGCGTGGACGGAACCGCGGTGTTTAGGCACAAGCATCCGAGCGGCGATTTCGACTATATCCATTTTTCGTTCACCAATTCATGCGAGGTGCAACTGACGGCGCTGACGACGGTGAGCAACGTGGTGCCTGCGGCGTTGGGCGTGGTGCCGGTGCTGGCGCCGGCAGCGGGCGGCAAGACGCAGTTTACCTTTACCATCACGAAACCGGGAACCTATCTGATTTTGCGGTATGACGATTCGGCCAAAAACAATGTGATCACCTATCCCGATGGTTCGACCGAATCGGCCGCCGGGCCGCGCGGCGTGCTAATGGCGATCTTTGCGGAAGCACCGACGCTGGATGAGCCGCAGCTGGGCGATCCGGGGGTGTACGATGCAACGTCGCTGGGCGTGGCGGCATCGCCGACGGTGTCACAGACGGTGCCGATCAACCAAGCCATTGAAGCGGTCGCCGCGGGTGGCGGCGGCACGCTGTTTTTCCCGCCGGGGGTTTACCTGACGGGCATGATCCAGATGAAGGATAACGTCTATGTCTACATCGATGCGGGGGCGTCGATCCAGGCGACCACCAATTTTGATGATACGTACGGGGAATTCGAATGGGCGGAAGATGGCAGCGAGCAGCGCGACAGCCAAGGGTTGTTTGTGTTCGATCGCGTTGAAAACTGCGGGATCCGCGGGCATGGACAAGCGGTGACGCGGACGAATGCGGACGAGTGGAAGTGGAATCTGCGGGTGCGCCGGTCGCGCAATATCCTGTTGGAAGGGATTGTGTGGGCGAATCGCGACCGGGGCGGTGCCATGGTGCTCAACAATTGTTCCTATGTGGAGATCAACAACTGGAAGGGGCTGGGATGGCTGCGCCAAACGCGCACCGACCCCGGGCCGATCATGGATAGCTCAAGCCACGTAACCGTCAACAATAGCAGCGGGTTCGGGCTCGACGACGGGTTCCAGATCGGATCGCGCTCACCCGAATGGGAGACGATGCGCAACTACACCATTCGAAATAGCTTCAACTTGTCCTACTCCGGCTCGTTCCGCAATGGCGGCTGGGGGTTTGAAAATTATTGGGATCTGGTCACGGGCGTCACCTTTGACCACGTTTACATGATCAGCGGCGACGAGCGCTCGCAGCTGGGGGCCAGCGGCGTGCAGCGCAACTTCCGTAATTTGCATGTGGTGTACGACAACGGCGGATTCAGGAAAGGGGATTCCAATTTCGGCGGAAACAATCCGCCGGGAAGCCCGTGGACGGCGTTCGAGGATTCGATCTATTACAACTGCGTGGCGCGGACGGTCAGTTACGATGCGGCGGTGACGAAGGGCAATGTCGTCTACCAGGGCTTGCGGAAGGGCAGCGGGCCGGCGGCCGCGCCCACCTTGACGCCGATCTCTTCGCGGACCGATGCGCAGAACGCCGGGTTTACGATCACCACCGGCGTGCAGTTCCAACCGTAGAAGAAAGCAGAGGTGTCACGTGCGAAAATGGTCTGTCATGGTCTTGGTGGCGGGAACGGTTGCGGCCCATGCGGCGGCGCCGTTCAGCGTCGTCGATGCGCGGTTCGATCCGACCAACCAGCAGGTTTCGCTGGCGTGGGAGTCGGCCTTGAACCAACGTTTCGAAGTGCAGCGGAGCGTGGATTTGTCGGCGTGGGATACGGTGGCCACGAACTATCCAGCGGAGGGTTCGGACGGGGCCACCACCACCTTTTCCGAGACGATCACCTCCAACGCCGCGTTTTACCGGATCATCCGCCCGGTCACGCTGCCGGAACGGCCGAACATCCTATGGATCGTGGTGGACGATTTGCGCGACCACGAGTCGTTTTCCGGACCGAACCGCGTCTTCATGCCGAATTTCGACCGGCTCGCCGCGCGGGGCATGAAGTTTAGCCGGGCGTATTGCCAGGCGACGTTTTGCAACCCCAGCCGGGCGTCGTTCCTCACCGGCTTCCGGCCCGATACGACCGGGATCAGCGACAACACCGTGTTCTTCCGCAACAGCGCCAATCCGCTGGTCGCCAACGCCGTCACCCTGCCCCAATGCTTCCGCGCCAACGGCTACTACACCGCCAGCCTGGGCAAGATTTTGCACGGCACGCAAAAAGATCCGCTTTCGTGGGTGTTGCAGGAGGACGACTATCCGGCAACCGCCGCCGGCAATAGCGGCACCTGGGTCAACATGACCGCCGACGCCGCCTCCCCGCTCAGCTGGTGCCGCTGGCGCGCGCCGGTCTGCGGGGACGAGGATCTGGGCGACGGGCAAATGGCGCAACGGGCCATTCAGATCATGGGCGAAAAGCGCGACGAGCCGTTTTTCTTGGCGGTCGGCTTCAAGAAGCCGCACGATCCGTTTGTGGCGCCGAAACCCTATTTCGACCTGTATCCGCTGACCAATTTGGTCGTGCATGTCGATCCGGTGGATGCCACGCCCGCGCCACCGCTGGCGGTTTCGCAAGGAGCGTCGCTAACGGCGTTCAACGCCATGGACAACCAGGACAAGCTGGAGTTCCTGCGGTGCTATGCGGCGTGCTCGACCTACACCGATGCACAGATTGGAAAATTGCTCGATGCGATGGATCAGCTGGGGCTGTGGCAGAATACGATCGTGGTGGCGTGGTCGGACCACGGCTACCACCAAGGCGAGCGCGGCTGGTGGAATAAGACGCTGCTGTATGAGTATGACGCGCGGATTCCGCTGTCGGTCTACGTCCCCCAAACCGCGCAGGGCGGGGTCGTGTGTACGGGCGTGGTGGAATTGGTGGACCTCTATCCGACGCTGACGGAGCTGGCGGGCATCGCGCCGCCGCCCGTGATCGAGGGGGAAAGCTTTGCGCCGCTCCTGAAAAATCCCTCGATGCGCTGGAACTATGGCGCCGTGTCACAAAAAAACAACGGGCGGACGGTATGCAACGGGCGCTATCGCTATACGACGTGGTCGGACGGGCGCATCGAGTTGTTCGACCACGAAACCGATCCCGGCGAGTGGTACGACCAATCCGCCAATCCGGCCTACGCGCCCATTCTGGCGATGATGCAGGGCGAAATGTTCCCGCCGGTGCGGTTGGTGGTCGATCCGGCGGACGGCCCGCACGGCGTAGGCCTGTCGCACCTGCAACCGGCCGATGGCCTGGCGCAACCCACCGCGTTTTCCAATTCGGCCTGCGTGGTGAATATGCTGCGCGACGGCCCGGCATACCTCTATTTTTCGATCGAGGACCGGTATGGTGTCGCCGACACCAATGGCCTTGCGGCAACCATTGCGGTGGAGTGCGCCGGCGTGGCGGACCCGAGTGTTAGGTTGCAGTACGATGCGGTGGGCAACGCCTATTTCCAGGAGGCAGCCCAGGCGGTCGGCACGAATGGATGGACGACGCTCCAATGGACGGTTTCCGACGCCTATTTCGGGAACCGCCAGAATGGGGGCGCCGATTTCCGCCTTGTCGTTCCGATGGGCCGGCAACTATATGTCCGCCGCGTGCTGGTGACGATGCCGCGATAGCAACTTCCAAAGAACCAATAATAAATGAATCCAGGTAAAACCCTCCCCTTCGCGGCCGCCCTGCTGGCAGGCGTCCTTACGCAAAGCCCGGCCGCGCCCAACCCCGCCCTGCCCTCTCGCCCGAACATCGTGGTCATCCTGGTCGACGACCTGGGCTACGGCGATCCCGGCTGCTACAATCCGCAGTCGAAAATCCCGACCCCGCACATCGACTCGCTC
>JBGSLE010000108.1:0-7826 GCA_041740875.1 Pontiella sp.
CGTGAGCGAAAAGTAGCCGTTGGTGTCCAGCGCATAGCCGCCGCCGTCGCCATTGAGGGTGATATTCGTCATTTGCTGCGCCGTCAGGCCGTACGCCGTGGTGCCAAAGCGGAGCGAGTCGATGGCGGCGTCGAACCCGACGAGGTTGAGCTTCGCCTGGGCGTGCCACGGTGTCGTGGAGCTGTCCGCAAAGGAGAGTGCGTTGCCAACGGGATCGCTAAAGTCGATGTGCAGCGTATGGCCGTCGCTTAGCGTCAGCTTGCCCGCCCCGCCGTTGCTGGCCGTGGCGAGGTCGAGGGTGCGCTCGCCTTGCGGCTCTCCGGTAGCGGTGGAGAGGGTGCCGACCGCGCAATGGATTCCGTTGGCGCTTTCGAGCGTGACCACCGTGTTGGAGCCGGTAATGCCCAGCCGCCCGACGGAGTTGCTGATGACCGATCCCGCCGCCAGCGTGGCGTCGGTGCCGATTTCGAGGAACGAACCCGTAGCGCCGCTGAACGTGCCGGAAAGGGTGATGGTTCCGGCAGAGTAGGGGAACCAGATGCCCTTGTTCGCGGCCAAGGCAACCTTGCCGTCGAGGCTGATGGCATCGCCGGTTTCGGTGGCGGTGATGGCCAGCGGGCTGCTTGCAACCAGGTCGCCATTAAAGTCGATGGAGCCGGAGGCGGTCGTCATTCGGGTTTTCCCGAACAGGTCGCCGTTCGCCGCGCTGTTTCTGAAGGTTACCTGCGTGTAGATGTTCCCGGTTTTTTTGGTGACCGCCAGGCTGCCGTTTTGCACCAGCAGGGTGTTGTTGTTGATGTTCGTGGCAGCGTCGATGGTCAGGTTTCCTGCTACGGTCGAATCGGTCAGGGTCATGGCAATGCCATCCACGAAGAAGCTCTTTTCCCCGTTACCGACGGTTTTTTCGACATTCCCGATGTTGAGGGTTCTGCCCCATCCCGTGTTGGTGGAGGTGCCGTTGAAATATATTTGATCGCCGGGAACCGGCAACGTGTCCGCCGACCAGTTGGGCGCATTGTTCCATACCGAATTCACGGCACCGTAGTCCCATGTCCGGATCGCCGAGCGGGCCGGGGTTGCCGCCATCATCGCCAGTACGGCCATGGCCGCGTTTTTTACCATTGTTGTTTTCATATCGTCAGCTCCTCTTCTTTCAGCGTTGTTTTCCATCTTTTTTCTGCCCCTGGCCCGGGGGAACGTCGGCTTCGGGTTCCTTGACCTCTTCGATGAGCCACTTCAGCAAGCCCATGTAGGAGTGGGGATCCGATTCCGGCCCGACGGGGCGGCGCGCCCCATTCCCGAAGGGAAAAGCGTTTAGGTAATAGTGCATGTTGGGGTGGTGCTTGGGCAGTCCCGCTTCCCAGAATTTATAGAGCCAGTCGCGCTCGGCGAAGTCGTAGTAGCCCGCGAATTCCTTGTAGATGAAGGGGCCGTAATAAAAGATGTATTCCTTGCCTTGCTCCAACGTCCATTTTGCGCCGCGCACCAGCTCGGCGGGCCGCGTCCAGCCGGTCTCAAACGGCCAGTGGCGGTTGAACTGGTGCGATTCGTAGGCAATGCCATCCATGGTCAGCACGACGGCCTTGGCGTCCGGATTGTCGATGAAGGCGGAGGCGTGCGCCACCAATTGGATGAGCTTGTAGTTGTCGTGCAGCAGCAATCCCTGCGCGTGGGCGGCGCGGAACAGCTGGCGATGCTCCGCCACGTCGCGGGGATAGAGAATCCGGCTATCTTCCGGGAACGGCCCGCGCTTGCCCCGTTTGAGCAGCTCCGCTTCGCGGCAAACCAAGATATGCTCCACGGTCTTGCCCTTGCTTTCGTGGCCGCGAATCGTGCGCACCAACGGATTGGTCTGCGGATCCGTATCGATCCAGTCGCGATCCAGCGGGAGGTAATATTCGAAAAAGACACGGCGGGTCGCAAAGGCGCCTTGGTAATCCTTGAGCACATCGGTGTGCTTGGCGACGAAATCGTCCTTCCGGCAAAGTTCGTCATAGTTGCCGATGCCCGCCGTTGCAGGCTTGCGGTTCTCCTCCTGCGCGTTGCGCGGAAGGGGACGGATGCCGACAAAACCGCTGGTGCGTTCGGCGGCATGCGCGCCGAGCAACGGGACCAGCGATAGGATGAGCAGCATCGATTTTTTCATCTGTTTCCTTCGGTGTATTCAACGATCAGCCGGATAAACTGGTTGGTTTTTATTTCAATGGAAATGCGGTTGGTGACGGTGTCGAACGTGGCATCCAGCACGCCGGTGCCCACGATGGCAACGCCGTTGGTCGTCCAGTTGGGCGCAACGAGGTTGTCGGCGACTTCGACCGTGTAGGTGACGCCGCTGTTGGGCGCGCTGCGCTTGACGTGAACATAGTCGAGCCAGTTGCTGCCGATTCCAACGGTTGGAATGTGGCCGCGGTCGGCGGGGTTGGTGGGGTTGCCGCCAAGGGCGTATTCGGCCATGTTCAGGAGGCTGTCGCCATCGTCGTCATCCGTTTTGTCGCCGGCGAGGTTGTTGCCGTCCGCCCATTCTTCATAGGCCGTTGGGGGTGGAGCAGGGCCGACGACGGTGATGGTTCCTCCGTTATTGACCAGGAACGCCCGTTGCGTGGCGGTAAAGTCGGCATACGCATAGGTTCCCGGCGGGATGGTTTCTCCATCGATAAGCAGCGAGGTCAACGCCACGGCGGCATCGTTCCAATAGCGGCCGGTGCCGGAAATCGATAATCCGAACGAGGCATTGGCCACGCCGATGGGGGGAAGATTCAAGATCCCGTTGTTTTTGACCTCGAAGATGCCGATGAATCCCTTGGTTGAGATCGTGGTTTCGAATTCAACCTCCGATCCTGTCGCGTCGCCCGCCTCGATGGCGATGGTTCCGCTGCCGGCCAGCGATCCGTTGCGGAAGCGGATATCCCGTCCATTATTCGATCCGCCCGCCTTCACCGTTCCGCCGTTGAGCGTGAGGGTGTCGCCGGTCAAGTCGATGACGAAGGCGAGGTTGTTGGCGTTGAGGATGGTGCCGCCGTCGAGCACCAGGTGGTTGAGGGGGAGCACGGGGCCGGGGCCGGAGGTTCTGAGTTCGTCGTTGGTCTGGATAACCAGCGTGCCGCCGTGGAAGGCGGTTGCTCCCGCCGCCGTCAGGATATGGCCGCCCGACTGCCAGGCGCGGGTGTCGCCTGCGGTGGGCTGGGGCCTTCCCCAGGCGGCGTCGCTGTTGACCGCTCCATCCGCTTCAGCCACGACTACCGGATAGGGCGTGACCACGAGTTCGAACGAATTGGTAGCACCCAGCGAGCCATCGGTGACGACCACGGAAATCGTGGCGAGGCCGCTCTGCCTGAGCGCCGGGTTTATGACGATCAGGCGGCGATCCCCGGTTCCGCCGAGTAAAATGTGATCGTCGGGAACCAAGGACGGATTGTCGGAGGTGGCCGTGACCGCCAGGGTCGAGGCCGCGCTTTCGTGGTCATCGATCATAAAGAGCTGCGCGGGGGTCGTTTCCCCTTCGACAATGGTCTGATCCGGCAAACTGGAGAGCGTCGGCGCGGTGTTGCCGGTTGGACGGCCAACGGTAATCGTTCCGCCGTTGTTGCCGATCAAGGCCTGTTGCGCGGGACTAAACTGGCTGTAGGTATAGATTCCGTCCGGGAGGGCGAAGCCATTGATCGTCAGCGAGGTCACGGCTATCGCCGCATTGTTGAGATACAACCCCGTGCCGGAGAGCACCAACCCGAACGAGGCATGGTTTGCTGGAATGGACGGCAGGGCCAGTTTGCCGTTTGCCTTTATGTCGAAGAGTCCGGTAAAGCCGGTGGTATCGATCGTGTTGGCGAACGTGATGCTTCCGGTATCGGCCCCCGCGTTCACGGTAACCGTTCCGTTGCCCGCCAGCCGTCCATTGCCGAAAACGATGTTCCGACCGCCTGCGCCCACCGAGTGCCGCAAGGTTCCGCCGTTCAGCGTGAAGGTGTTTCCGCCAAAACCGATGTTCCACGCCACGTTGTTGGCGTGCTGCAACGTGCCGCCATCCAACACCACGTTGCGCATGGCCAACGTGGTGCCCGGAATGCCGGAAGAAAATGTTCCGCCGGTCGATATCACGAACGTTTCGCCGAGGAAGGTGCCTTCGCTGGGGTTGATGTTCAGCGGGAAGGCTCCGGTTTTCCAGCGGTGCGCATCGCCCGCCACCGGCACATGGCCGCCTTGCCAGGTGGTACCGGCGAAGATGGAACCATTGGTGACGGCCATGACAGCGCCCGGATCGGTCACCGTGAGCTGGAAGCTGCGGGAGTTGGTCCACGAGCCGTCGGTCGTGCTCAGCGTGATCGTCGCTGTCCCCGAGGCATCCTTTTTCGGCATAAGGTACAGCGAGCGCGTCGAGCCCACCGTCGAGAGGATGATGTGGTCGTCGGGGATCAAGAGGGGATTGGACGAGCTGGCCACGATCTCCATCGTTTCATCGGCGGTGAAAACAATGGCGTCGCTGACCGTGTTGGCGGTCATGGCGACATCGTCCATACGGGGCAATGCAGAGGTTCCTGCACTGAGGTTAATCTCAAAGGTGTGTGCGCCGATAAAGTGCCGCCGCGGCTCGCGCTGTTCAATGGAGTCGGTTCCGTTGGCGGTCATGTTCAGTTGATGGTCGTAGGTCGTCACGACGTGGTATTGGCCGCCGACTTGATCCACGCGGTCGATTTGGAACATTTCGCTGATGCCCGCCGTGGCCGGACTGCTGAGCGTGCCGAACGTTAATTTTAAATAGTTGCCCTGAAGTGCCGTACCCAGCGGCAGCGGCGTGGCGGTGATGAACGCGTTCGCACTCTCGCCCGTCTCGACGCGCGTTTCGCCAATGAGGATTCCTTCATAGTGGAGATTCGGCGTGATGAAGGCACCGCCCGGATAGCGGAACTCGCTCGCGTTCATGCTCCACACCTTCGCTCCGTCCGGGCCTTCGGAAAACAGGCCGACCCGCCCCGCGAGCTGGTACTGGCCATCGGCGGTGGCGATGTTGGTCGCACCGGTGTTGGCACCATTCACATCGGGATTGCGATGGTTGATGAGATAGGTGTCGATGCGGCCATTCGCGAAGGTGATCCGCAGGGCGCTGGCGTCGAGCGTTCCGACGGTCAACGGCAGTTTTACAACCGACACAATTCCGCTGTTCTCTTTTTTCTTGGCCTCGACCACCGCGGCAAAGGTGCTTTGCAGCGTACCGGAGGCCGCCTTTTTGCGAATGATGGTGGAGGGTCGCCACAGGCCGTTGTTGAAGAAGGAGACATAGGATGGGGAATCCTCCCGATACGGGGTCGGTAAACGGCAGAGATAGACGGTCGGATTGCCATCGTTGGGCATCCACAACCGCAGATCCGGCTTGTCGGCATCGACGGCGGCATAGGTGATGTTGAAATCCTGCGTGGCCGTTGCGGAGCTGCCGTTGCGGAATATGCCGTAGTATTTGAAGGTTTGGTAATGGTCGGTGGGCGCCACCCAGTTTTGTTCGGTCGAGGCCAGCATCGGATAGGTCAGCGCGATGGGATTTAGGGGAAAACTGCACGAGGCGGTCGAGTCGTAGTCCATCGCACCGTGCAGCGAATAGTCGTGCTCGGTTCCGCCGGTCACGCGGAAGACATCGACCGCGTAGGGTCGTTCAATGTCGGTGGTATTGAGCAGCATGATGCGCTGGTAGCGGCTCGCTTTCGCGCTATAGATGCGTTGGGCATCAATTTCGGAAACGGCGATTCCATCCATGCCGGGCTCAAGGAGTGTGAGATCTCCCGTGCCGTCCGTGAGGACGCTGCGATTGCTCATATCGGCTTTGTCGATGGTCACCATATTGTGCGCAATCGGCTGCTCGGTGAATTGCCGCTCAACCTTTTCCTTGGAGTCGCGATAGTTTTCCAGCACCTCCTGGCCGTGCGCATACAGCACAAAACCACCCATGTCCGAACGGACGTGATTCGCATCCCCCGTGAAGGCTTGATTCAACTGTACCGCCGTCGCCGCCGTATTTCCCGCCCCAAGCGAAAGGTGGCCATAGCCTTCAAGCAGATGCGAAGAACCCGCATTTCGCTTTGTGAAAAAATAGGAATGCTGCAGATCCCCAAAAGAGGCCATCCGGCCATTGGGCAACGCCGCCAGCTCCCATTGCGCAATCCCTTGGTCGAGCACCGCCGCATACGCATCCAGATTCGCCTGGACCGCCTGCAACTCCGGCGTATCCGCAGGCCACGTCAGGAAATACTCCTGGGCAAAGGTGATGGCCGTCCGAACCGTGCGGATAAAGTTGATCGAATAGCCCCCTCCTTCCAGCAGCACGCCGTCGCGGTTCACGCGATTTTCGGTCATCTCCCGAAAATAGCCATCCAGCCAAGGCATGTAGTGCTTCAGATCCAACACCCGCGCCATTTTCGAGAGCACCTGCGAGGCCGAGGGTAGGTTGCCGTAGGTGCCGACCACGGGGGTCATGTGCTTCACGAAAAAGTCGCCCATGTTTTCGATCAGGTTGGTTTGGATGAAGGCGCGCACGTCCAGCCCCAACTCCGTGCCGAGCGTGGCCAGGGCGGGGCTGTCGTAGATGGCGTCGAAGGCGAGCAGTTCCGTCGTTGATAGCTCCTCCCCGAAGCCGTTCCGGGCACTGCAACGATGGCTGTTTTCGGTCACCACAAAGTTGACGCCCCCGCTGATGAGCGTCGGATCGTTCAACTTGGTCATGAAATATTTTGGGACGTACTTTCCGTATTCGTAGAGCGAGACCGCGATTCGGCGGGCATAGGCCTGGTTGCGCGTGGCGTGCGTCGCGCCGCTATCCATGTACGCGTCGGCCAGCGTCAGCAGGTCGGCGCGCAGCTTTTCCTGTTTCTTGAAGTCGATCATGGCTTGAACGAGCGATTTGCGGGTCGTGCTGCCGGCGGCAAGATAATAGGGCACCGCCACGCTCGAGCCATCGAGCACCGTCACCGTCTGCGTCTTCTGCACATATCCGGCGGCCCCCGGAAAGACGGTATTGCTGGGCTTGCTCGTGAGCTGGTTTGGCGAAGAGACACTCCACGACCAACTCGTGTCACCGGAAACGACCGGATCCGTAAAATGGGCGTCATCCCGGCGCGGAGCCTGCGTCGGGATAAAGCTGGCCACATAATCAGCTTCGGCCCACGTGCTCAGAATCGTGTTCGCCTTCGCGATGCTGTTGTCCACATTGGGAATCGCCAGAATCGGATGCGCCACGTCCGCCTGCACCACCAATCCCGTGGAAAAAACAAAAACACCGGCCACGATGGAACGGTTTAAGCGATGCAGCGAAACGGGCTGTATCAACATGCTGCTTGCACGGATATTAAAATTTGAACGCGTCGTCATGGTTTAATTTTCCCGCCAACGGATCGATTGGAATCGCACCGTTGAATGGAGTGTGGCAACGACCACATACCCTCTTTGTATGGATCAGTACCATATTGGATCGATTGCGCGTTTTGTCCAGCCAAATATGGCTCGGTCTGCGGCGAAAAAACGGGTGCCTTGCCATGCGGAACGCCGGTAAATGGTCTATTTCCGAACGTCTATCGTTGTCCGCGACCAGCCGCGCGCGCGCCGCGTGCTTCCCGGATTGCGCGCGGCGGTCAAACATGGAAACATGCCGCAATGAATAACAGGGAGACGGCGTGAACAAGGAACGATTCAGGCAGTGGGGTTTCGAACTAGACGGGATTTTCCTCGCGGCGGGGCCGTGCAGCGCGGAAACGGAAGCACAGGTGCTACAGGCCGCCCATGCGCTGGCGGCGGGCGGAGGCGTCGGGTTTTTCCGGGCGGGCCTTTGGAAGCCGCGTACGCGGCCG
>JBGSLE010000109.1:0-6972 GCA_041740875.1 Pontiella sp.
GTGCTGGAACGCCCCGACGAGGCCCAGCGCTATGCGGCCGAGGCGGACGCCGTCCGGACGGCGTTTGCCGCGTACTATTTCGACGCCGACGGTAAGCTGAAAAACGCCCCCGAAACGCAGACCGCCTACCTGCTTGCCATCGCCTTCGATTTGATTCCGCCGGCGTTGCAGGAAAAGGCCGCCGTTCGTCTGGTGCGGCTCGTCCGCAAAGCGGATGGCCATCTGCGCACCGGCTTCCTCGGAACGCCGTTCATTGCAACGGTGCTGGATCGCATCGGCCATTCCGACCTGGCGTTTTCGGTGCTCTTCAAGGAGACCTACCCGTCGTGGTTCTACTCGATCAACCAGGGCGCCACCACCATGTGGGAGCGCTGGAACAGCTATAGCCATACCGACGGATTCGGCGATGTGAAGATGAACTCCTTCAACCACTATGCCTACGGCGCGATCGGCCAGTGGATGTACGAGCGCATCGCCGGGCTCGCGCCGGATCCGGCGCATCCCGGCTACAAGCACTTTTTTGTCCGGCCCATCGTCGGCGGACCGCTGGAATGGGCGAAAGCCGAACTCGAAACGCCCTATGGCAAGGCGGCCAGCGGCTGGAAAAAGCAAGGTGCAACGCTGGTCATGGAAATCGTGGTTCCGCCGAACACCACCGCCACCATCGAATTCCCCAACGGGCGCACGGGCGAAACCGTGGCCGCCGGTACCCATCGCTACGAATTGAAGTTAAACTAACCAGGGAGAAAACCATGTCCGACGACCAACAAGAAAAGCATGGAGAGTTCGAGCGCGAGCCCGTTCCGGCATCGAAGACGCTGGGGCTGAAGGCGTTCGTGGGGATGTATGCCGGCGAACATTGCGCCGGTACGGAGCTGATGATCGGGCCGCTGTTCGTGGCGGCGGGCGTCAGCGCGTTCGACGTGGTGGGCGGTCTACTGATCGGAAACCTGCTGGCGGTGCTGAGCTGGATGTTCCTCTGCGCGCCGATCGCGGTGCGCGCGCGGCTGACGCTCTACTACCAGCTGGAGAAAATCTGCGGCCGCAACCTCGTCACGCTCTACAACCTCGCCAACGGCGTCATGTTCTGCTTTTTGGCCGGTTCGATGATCACCGTCTCGGCGACGGCGCTGGGGGTTTGGTTCAACTTCCCGATGCCGGGGCTGAACGACCTTTATCCGAATTCGGTCGGCTGGGTGCTCGCCGTGCTGGTGATTGGGGCGATGATTTCGGTGGTCGCGGCCTGGGGCTACGACACCGTCTCGAAGGTCGCCAACATTTCCGCGCCGTGGATGGTGTTGGTCTTCCTCGCCTTCGGCATCATCGGCCTGCGCCAGTTCGTCGAGCAGACCGGCGTCGAGGTGAATTCCCTCGCAAGCCTTTGGGAACTGTGCAAGACCTCGATCTGGAAGGGCGGCGATCCGCTGCCCGGGCAGTTGAAGTTCACCTTCTGGCACGTCACCTTCTTTGCCTGGTTCTGCAACATGGCGATGCATGTCGGCATGTCCGACCTCACGGTCTTCCGCTTCGCGAAAAAGTCGTGGCATGGGATCGCCTCGGCGTCGGGCATGTATGTCGGCCACTTCATGGCGTGGCTCGCGGCGTCGATCCTCTACGCGCTGCAACTGCACCTCGACCCGACGGACACCAACGTGCTGCCGGGTCCGCTGGCCTACCGCGCGGCGGGTGTCACGGGGCTCATCTGCGTGATCGTGGCCGGATGGACAACCGCCAACCCGACCATCTACCGCGCCGGCCTGGCCTTCCAGGCGATCATGCCAAACAAGTCGCGCTTCGCCGTCACGATCGGCACCGGCCTGCTGGCGACGCTCGCGGGGATGTTCCCGGCCATCGCGATGCAGTTGCTCCGCTTTGTGGCGATCTATGGACTGATCCTGATGCCGATGGGCGCGGTGGTCTTCACCGATTTCTGGATCTTCCCGAAGCTTGGGCTCAAGCAATACTACGCCGAGCACAAGGGCCTGAAGATCAACTGGGCGGCGGGCATCGCGTGGCTCGCGACGCTCGCGATCTGCGTGTCGCTGGTGTTCTCTGGCAAACCGCAGTTCCAGCTCTACTTCGTGGCGCTGCCGGGCTGGTTCATCGCCTCGGCGCTCTACATTGTCGTTAGCAAGTTCACGCAGAAGGAGGCTTAACCATGAAAAAAATCGCTGAAATCGTTTCCTACCTGTCGCTGGTGCTGGTCATCGGCGCTCCGCTGCTGTTCTATGCGCAGGCCATCACGCTCGAAAAGAACATCGTCCTGATGAACATCGCCACGGTGGTCTGGTTCGTCAGCGCCACCTGCTGGATGGGCCGGAAGAAGGAAGTCTAGTCATGGGATTCCCCAAGACATTCTACCGCTGGCGGCCGCATCCGTGGCACGGGCTCGGCATCGGCTCCAAGGCGCCAGACGTGGTCAACGCCTACATCGAAATGACGCCGTTCGACTCGGTGAAGTACGAGGTCGACAAGACCACCGGCTACCTGCGCGTCGACCGGCCCCAGCTGACCTCGTCGATGGCGCCCACGCTCTACGGCTTCGTGCCCCGCACCTTCTGCGGGGCACGGGTGCAGGCGCTCTCGCCAACGTCGGAGAGAGGCGACGGCGATCCGCTCGACATCTGCGTCATCACCGAGCGGCCCATCAACCGCGGCGAGGTGATCCTGCGGGCGCGCGTGATCGGCGGCGTCCAGATGGTCGATGGCGGGGAGGCCGACGACAAGATCATCGCCGTGCTGCACGAGGACCGCTTCTGGAGCCAGGTGAACGACATCGAGCAGATTCCGCCGGCGCTGATCGACCGCCTGCACCACTACTTCGAAACCTACAAGGCCACGCCCGGCGGCGAAGCTGATGTGAAGATCGTCGAGCGCTACGGCGCGGAGCGCGCCAAGGCCGTCATCCGCGCCGCCTCCGAGGACTACGAGGAGATGTACGGCGGCTAGGGCCGCCCAACACCAAAGGAAACACCCCATGAAGTACGAATACATGCATCCGCGCGACGAGCTGGCGCTGACGCTGGAGCGCATCTACAACTACAAGATGACCACCACCTCCGGCGGCAACCTTTCGATCATCGACGAGCATGGCGACATCTGGATCACGCCGGCCCGCGTCGACAAGGGCGAGCTGGTGCCGGGCGACATCGTCTGCGTCCGCAAGGACGGGACGGTCGATGGCCGCCATCCGCCGTCGTCGGAATTCCCGTTCCACAAGGCGATCTACGAGGCCCGTCCGGACATCCGCTCCGTCGTGCATGCGCACCCGATGGCGCTGGTGGCCTTCAGCTGCGCGCACAAGGTGCCGGAAACCAAGGCGTTCCCCAACGCGTGGAACTGCAACGGCATCGTGGGATTTGCGCCCTACGGCGTGCCCGGCAGCGCGGACCTCGGGGCGAAGATCGCCGCCGAGTTCCAGAAGGGGTACGACAGCGTCATCCTCGAAAACCACGGCGTCTGCTGCGGCGGGCTGACCTTGCAGGACGCCTTCCAGCGCTTCGAATCGCTCGAGCTTTGCGCCAAGGCGCTGATCAAGGCGTCGACGATTGGCCAGCCGCAGCTGCTTTCGGAAGAGCAGATCCAGATGCAGCAAAAGAGCTACTACAAGCTGGAGGCCTTCGAGTACGACACCGGCATGATGTCGATCAAGGAGAAGGAGCTGCGCTGCGAACTGGCCCGCTTCGTCCGCCGCGGCTATCGCCAGCGTCTGCTCTCCGGCACCACCGGCACCTTCTCCGCGCGGCTCGACAAGGATTCGTTCCTCATCACGCCGTACCCGCTCGACCGGTTCACGATCGAGCCGGAGGACCTGGTGATGATCCGCAAGAACAAGAAGCAGATCGGCAAGAAGCCCAGCCGCGCGCTGCACGCCCACCGCGCCATCTACGACGCCCACCCCGAGGTGCAGTGCATCGTCAACGCCTATCCCGTCAACGCCCTTGCGTTCAGCATCGTGCGCCGGAAGGTCGATACCTACACGATTCCGGAAAGCTACGTCTTTGTTGGCGACGTCTCGCTGCTGCCGTTCGAGGCCTCCTTCAACGACTTCGCCCAGCTGGCGCAGGCTCTCACCCTCAAGACCCCTGCCGCCGTGCTCGAAAACAACGGCGTCATGGTGGTCGGCAAGGACATCCTCTCGGCCTTCGACAAGCTCGAGGTGCTGGAGTGCTCCGCCGAGGCGATCATCGACTGCCACCCCATCGGCGGCCACGTGGCCATGACGCAGGAGATCATCGACGAACTGTGCGAGGCCTTCAACCTATGATCCGCAACGCATTCAAGATGAAGCTCAAGCCGGGTTGCGTGGAGGAGTACAAGAAACGCCACGACCGCATCTGGCCGGAGCTGGCCAAGGCGCACACCGACGCGGGCATCTTCGACTATTCGATCTTCTTCGACGAGGAGACCCTCACGCTCTTCGCCTTCCAGAAGCTGGCCGACGACAACCGGGCGGGCAACCTGCGCAACCTGGAGATCGTGCAGCAGTGGTGGGACTACAACGCGGACCTGATGGAGACGCATCCCAACCACATGCCGGTCTTCACCCGCCTGCGCGAGGTTTTCCACATGGATTAAAATGGCCGCGGGCCGCGTGCAGGATTTACCGCCGCGAAACAGAACGAATTCAAAAACAGGCAAGGATAAAAAAGGAACGAATATGAAGGAACTGGATACCATTGTGGCGCTCTCGCACGAATTTGGAACGGACAACTACGTGAAGGGCGGAGGCGGCAACACCTCCGTCAAGAACGAGACCACCTTGTGGGTGAAGCCGTCGGGCACGACCCTGGCCGGCTTGGCCCGCGAAACGTTTGTGGCCATGAACCGCGCCAAGATCAACGAGCTGTATGCCGTCGCAACCCCGCGCGAGTCCGCTGCGCGCGAAGAGCTGGTGAAAAACATGATGGCCGCCGCCGTCGAAAACGCGGCGGGCCGCCCCTCGGTGGAAGCGCCGCTGCACAACGTCTTCGAGGCGACCTATGTCGTGCATACGCATCCGGCGCTGGTCAACGGGCTCACCTGCGCGAAGGGCGGGGCGGCCGCCTGCAAGCGGCTTTTTCCCGAGGCGCTCTGGGTGGAATACATCGATCCGGGCTACACGCTTTGCATGGTGGTGCGCGAGCGCATCGGCCAGTACAAGGCGACGCATGGCCGCGAACCCGCGCTGCTGGTGCTCCAGAACCATGGCATCTTCATCTCCGACAACACCGCCGACGGCATCCGCGCATTGTACAAGCGCGTGATGGACGCGCTGAAGGCCGAATACGCCAAGGTCGGCGTTTCAACCGCGTTGCCGGTAGCCGATGCGCCGGCATCGCCCGAAACCGAAGCGCGGATCCAGTCGGTCCTCGGGGCCGACGCGGCGTTCCTCGCCTCCAGCGGCCTGTTCGCCTATGCGCCCGGACCGATCACGCCCGACCACCTCGTCTATTCCAAGGCCTTCCCGTTTTCGGCCCCGTTGACTGCGGAGGCCCTGGCGAAATACAAGGCCGAACGCGGCTACGCGCCCAAGGTCGTGGTCGCGGGTGATCGCGTCTATGGCTTGGGCAATTCGCAGAAGAATGCCGACCTGGCGCTGGAACTGGCGCAGGACGGCGCGCTGGTAATGCAGCTCGCGACGGCGTTCGGCGGCATCAACTACATGACCGACCGGCAGCGCGAGTTCATTGAAAACTGGGAAGTGGAATCGTACCGGGCGAAGCAGGTCGCCTAGGTCGGCGGGGTGGAAAAAGGATAGGGGACACGCATCATGGCAAGGCATTATCTGGCAGTGGATCTGGGGGCGTCGAGCGGGCGCACCATCGTGGGAACGCTCGAAAACGGCAAACTCTCGCTCAAGGAGATGAACCGGTTTTGGAACGGGCCGACGGAAGTGGGCGGCACGCTCTACTGGGACTTCGTCCATCTCTTCCGCAACATCAAGGAGGGGATCGCCCTCGCGCGGAAGGAATTCGGCGACGGGCTGGTTTCGATGGGCATCGACACCTGGGGCGTGGACTTCGGTTTGTTCGATGCCGACGGCAAGCTGCTCGGCAACCCGGTGAACTATCGCGACCACCGCACGAACGGCATGTTCGGCAAGGTGTTCGAACGCGTTCCCAAGGCGGAGGTCTTCGCCCAGACCGGCCTGCAGTTCATGGAGCTGAACTCGCTCTACCAGTTGATGGCGCTTTCGCTGGAAGGCTCGGTCCAATACCGGAATGCCGCGCGGCTGCTCTTCGTGCCCGACCTGCTCAACTATTGGCTCACCGGCACGATGGCGACCGAACGGACCTTCGCCAGCACCTCGCAGTTCTACAACCCCGTCGCGAAGGATTGGGCGTACGGCCTGCTCGAAAAGCTGGGCATCCGCACCGACCTGTTCGCGGAATTCGTCGATCCCGGCACCGTCATCGGCGATGCCGGCGGATTGCCCGTGGTCGCCGTCGGCAGCCACGATACCGCCAGCGCCTTTGCCGCCGTTCCGGTGGCCGAGGGCGAGCAGTGCGCCTTCCTCAGCTCGGGAACCTGGTCGCTGCTCGGCACCGAGCTGCCCAAACCGATCGTCAACGACGCGGTGCTTGCCGCCAACTTCACCAACGAAGTCGGCGTGTGCGACACCATCCGTTTCCTCAAGAACCTCTCCGGCCTCTGGATCCTCCAGGAGCTGCGCCGCAACTGGAACGAACAGGATTGCGACTACTCCTGGTCCGCGATGGAACACATGGCCCTCGAAGCCGACGCCTTCGCGTTTTTCATCGACCCAAGCGATACGCTGTTCCTCGCCCCCGGCGACATGGCGGGCCGCATCCAGGATTACTGCGTGCGGACGGGGCAGGGTCGCCCCGCGACGCACGCGCAGATCTTGCGCGCCGCCTACGAGGGGTTGGCGCTGCTCTACGCCCACACCTACGACACGCTCGAAGCGCTGACCGGACGCACGCTCGACTGCCTGCGCATCGTCGGCGGCGGCTGCCGGGACAAGCTGCT
>JBGSLE010000110.1:0-4003 GCA_041740875.1 Pontiella sp.
CAGCAAACCGGCCTGGCCATCCGGCTCGGTCGTGGCCGACGTTTCCGGTCGCACCAGCCCGACGGAAAAACCGATCTGGCCCGGACGGTCCGCCGTCAACCGCAGCACCATGACCTGGTCGGGCGCGCTGACGAAACATTCGCGGGTGTAGGTCACTCCGCCGATGCGGTACTGGACAACGGCGGTGGCGCGGTCGAGATCCAGCTCGCGGCGGTATCCGGCCACCTCGCCGTCGGAAGCCAATAGCTTGAAATCCAGCTCCGCGAGCATTTGGTAGGATCCGAAGGTGTTTTTCCCGAGGCCAAACTGCGTCGCATGGGTCAGCTTTTCCGCCTCCTGGTCGCGGCCTTCAAAAAACAATTGCCGTATCTTGGCCACGGCCATGCGGGCTTCCGGGTTTTCCACGGCGGGATTGTAGCTGCCCGACCAGACGCTGTCCTCGTTGAGGACGATCCGGTCCTGCTGCACACCGCCGCAGACCAGCATGCCCATGCGGCCATTGCCCAAGGGCAGGCCCTCCGTGATCGAATTGGTGCCGGGGGTGTCGTACCAGAGCACGGGCGCGTCGCCCGCCCGGACGGAACCGGCGCACGCGGCAAGGCAAAGCCACGAAAAAAACAGTGCGGATGGCGGTTTTGGTTTCATTTCTTTTTCTTTCCAGTGCCTTTTTTGGCTTTCAGCTGCTTGTTGAATTCCTCGCCGTTCCAGCGCTGGTCTTCCCAGCGCGGCGGCTTCATCTCGGCATTCCAGCGATCCCACTCGCGTTGCAGCAACTGCATCTTTTCGGGATTCTTTTTAGAAAGGTCGGTTTGCTCGCCGACATCCTTCGCCAGGTTCACCAGCATCGGCTCCATGTCGAACGCCGCCTTGACAATTTTCCACTCGCCCTGCCGGACCGCGTATTGGGGGCCGAAGCGCCAATGCAGCGTACGCGGGGCCAATTTCGCCGCCTTGCCCTCCATCAGGGGCAGCAGGTCCGCCCCGTCGATTTTCCATTCCGGCATTACGGCTCCGCCCGCCGCCGCCAAGGCCGTGGGCAGCACATCGAGTTGGATCACCGGTTCGTTCGAAACGCGGCCGGGCGGGATGCGCCCCTTCCATTGGGCCATGAAGGAGACGCGGATGCCGCCCTCCCACATCGTCCATTTTTTTCCCCGCAAATCGCCCACCTCGCCGAGATCGGACGATCGGCCGTTGTCGCTGAAGAAAAAGACGAGGGTGTTTTCCTCCAGCTTCATTTCACGGAGCTTGCCCATCAACGATCCGATCACATCGTCCAGTTCGGCCAGGCAGGCCTTGTATTGCTGCATCGGCTTCGCCTTTTCGCTGGAGAAGCGGTCGACATAGGCTTTGCTCGCCACGACCGGCCCATGGACGTTGTTGACCGAAAAATAGAGGAACCACGGTTTTTGGCGGTTGGCCTCCAAGAACTGGATCGCCTCCTTTTCGTAGACCGGAATCGTGTTGTAGTCATCGACCGGATCGGGCACCAGTTCGTTGCCCCGGTAGTAGCGCCGCCCGTCCTGGCCCTCGCTCACATTGGCCACGGAGCCGAAGGAATAGTCGAACCCGCGGCTGGCCGGCAGATAGCCGGGATGTTCGCCCAGATGCCATTTCCCGACGATGCCGGTCGTATAGCCGAGCGCCTTCAGCCGCTGCGCGATGGTCGTCTCGGCAATCTCCATTTGCGACTCCGGCTTCGGCGGAACCGTCAGGGCGTCGTGGCCGGTGCGCGCCTGGTAGCGGCCGGTCATCAAGCCCACCCGGCTCGGGGCGCACACGCACGACGAGGCATATCCGTCCGTGAAGCGGATGCCGTTTTTGGCGATGGCGTCCATGTTCGGCGTCGGCACCAGCGTGCCGCCGTAGCAGCCCGGCTGGCCCCAGCCCATGTCGTCGACATTGATGACCAAAATGTTTGGTGTTCCGGCGGCCGTCCATGATGCCGCCGCCCACACGCATGCCGCCACCTTGGCCAGCCCGGAAAAACGCCTAGTCTTCATCGCACAACTCCCGTTCGGATTCTCTTCGGACCTCGCACCCTTTTATTTCGCCTGGTAGATCACCGCCTTTTGAAGGGTGATCCTGGTGCCACCCGACTGCGGCTGCTTTTGGCCGGTGGTGACCAGCCGGACCGTATGCTCGCCATCGGGCAGGCCATGCACATGCCACAGGTCGTTATCGGTGGTGTCTGGGGGCGCGTACGCATCGGCGATCCGCTCCGCCTTCACGCCATCCAGATGCACCTCGGCCTGTCCACCCGCGCCCTCCAGCTTGCCCACCAGCGCGATGCCCGTTCCTTTGAACGACAGCGAAGCCTCGCACTGCGCCTCCGTGGCCGATGTCGCCTGCTTGCGCACCGTCCAACCGCCCTTCCACGTCCAGGCGGAATCGCTGATTGGAACCACCGCCACCGGCACGCCGAAATTGCATTGCTCCAACGCCGCCGCTTGTGGCGGCTGGACCGGAACCGACACGGTTTTTTCACCGACCACGCCGCCCGCCCGTTCGATGAGCTGGTGCGCCCTCCGTTCGGTCGAGGCGACGATTTCGTTGAAGGAATATTCGGTGAAGTCGAACTTTTCATCGGCGATATTGTTGATCGCGGCGCGTGTCGCGGCCGGGAGGTTGCGGTAGCCGAGCATCGTGCCCAGCACCCCCGCCGCGCTGGAGGCGTTGCAGTCCGAGTCCTGCCCGCAGCGCGTGGAGACCTCCAGCGTTTTTTCCCAATCGCCCTGGCCATACAGCAAGCCCATCGCGATATAGGCGCCATTGAGCTTCGCATCAATGTTGAACGGCTGCAGGGCTCCGTCGGGGCATGGATCGTCCTTGTTCCACTTGGCTTCGATCTTGTGCCAGACGTTCCGCCAGTCGTCCGGCTCGTTGCCCGACCACTCCAGCACATCGCCGATGATTTGGGCATATTGGCTTTCGGCGGGGATGCAGGCCAAGCCAGCCTCGACCACGGCGCGCACGTCGCTCTCGAAATAAGCCGCCGCATACATGCCGCAGACGAACATGCCGCCATAGACGCCGTCGCCATAATTCATGACGTGCCCCACCCGGTCGCAAAACCGGTTCGATTCCTGCGGCAGCCCCGGGCACATCAGGCCGATGAAATCCGCCTCGATCTGGAAATCGATGTCGTCGGCGTGGATGTTGTAGGCGGGATGACCGGACAGCGGAGCCGGAACGCCCAGGTTCAGCAGGCGGCGCGCCCCGGCGTTGGCGTGCCAGAGCCGGTATTTCGACTCCTTGAAGGCCGCGCCATACTGCTCGCACGTCGCATCCAGACCCACCGAGTCCATCACGGCGGCGAAGGTCATCTCCACATAGAGATCATCCTGCTCGATGGCGTTTTCGATGCCGTCCTTTTCATACTCCCCTTCGATGATTTCGCCTTGGGCCTCGAACTCCGTCGGGGCCGCATGGGAAACCCCGGCCATCTGCCCGGCCCAGCCGCCGCGGATCTTGTCGGCCAACCCGTCCCGCGCCATCTGGCGGAAGGCGGAATCCTCCTCCGCCGCTGCCGCTCCGGCCAACCCCAGCGCAACGGCGCCGCAACGCACTAGATTTTTTCCGCGCATGGATAGTCCCCTTTTTTCCGACACCCTATTTCTTCTTCTTTTCCTTGGCCGCCTTCGGCTGCGCCTTTTTCAGCGGCTGGATGACGACCCCTGCGGGCGGTGTCTTGGCGGCGGCGACGCGCGCCTGGAGCTGCGCATCCAACGTGGCGACCAGCTCCTTGTGCTCGGGATTGCGCGCCAGATTGACCATCTCGTTAGGATCGGATTTCCAGTCGTAGAGTTCGACCATTTTTTCGCCGCCTTGCCCCCAGCGGACGTAGCGGTAGCGATCGGTGCGGATGGCGTACCCGTTGCCCGGCGGCAACTGGGTCAGGGCGCTGTCGCGCACCTTCGCCGCCGGGTTTTCGAGCACGGGAACCAAGCTCACGCCCGCGATCTTGGTCGGCTTGGGCAGGCCGGCCAACGCGCTGAGCGAG
>JBGSLE010000111.1:0-3384 GCA_041740875.1 Pontiella sp.
GCTTGCGCCGCATGGAATACCGGGGTTACGACTCGGCCGGCATCGCCTGCTTGTTCGGCGGCCAGATCGGCGTCGTCAAGAACCCCGGCAAGATCAAGGAGCTGCGGGAGAAGGTCGACGCCTCCTCCCTGGTGGCGATGAAAGAGGCGGTGCAGGGCATCGGCCACACCCGCTGGGCCACGCACGGGCCGCCGAACGAAATCAACGCCCACCCGCACCTCGACGCCTCGGGCCATTTCGCCCTGGTACACAACGGCATCATCGAAAACTATAAGGAAATCAAGGGCGGCCTGGCGCAGCATGGGATCAAGTGCATCTCCGACACCGACACCGAATCGCTCGTCCAGCTCATCGCCTACTGCTACCAAGGCAACCTCGAACGGGCGGTCAGCGAGGCGCTCAAGAAGGTCAAGGGCACGTACGGAATTTTGGTCATCACCGACCACGAGCCCGGCAAACTCGTCGCGGCGCGGTGCGGCAGCCCGATCGTGATCGGGGTGGGCAACGGGGAGACCATCATCGCCAGCGACGCCTCCGCCATCCTGCCGCACACCCGCGATGTGATGTACCTGGAAGACTACGACATGGCGGTGATCACCGGCGACGGCGTCGAGATGTTCGATTTGCAGCACGCCCCCGTCAACCGCAAGGTGACCGAGATGGATTGGGACGAGGACGCCGCCGAAAAGGGCGATTTCGCCCACTTCATGCTCAAGGAAATGTTCGAGCAGCCCGACGCCATCCGCAACGCCATCCGCGGCCGGCTCGATTTCGAGATGGGCACCGCCATCCTCTCCGGCCTCGATTTTTCGCCGCGCGATTCGGCGCTGATCAACCGCGTGCTGGTCGTCGGCTGCGGCACCTCGATGCATGCCGGCATGGTGGGGGAATACGCGTTTGAAGAGATGGCCGGCATTCCGGCGGAGGTCGAGCAGGCGGCGGAATTCCGCTACCGCAACCCGATCATCACGCCGAACGACCTTGTTTTGGCGATCAGCCAGTCGGGCGAAACGGCCGACACCTTGGCGGCGGTGCGCGAAGCCAAGCACAAAGGCGCCACCGTGGCGGGGATTTGCAACGTGGTCGGCTCGACCATCGCCCGCGAAACCGGCCGCGGCGTCTACCTGCACGCCGGCCCGGAAATCGGCGTGGCCTCCACCAAGGCGTTCACCTGCCAGGTGTCGGTGATGCTGATGATGGCGCTGAAGATCGCCCGCACCCGCCGTATGGCGCGGCACGAAGGCGAGGCGCTATGCCGCTGGATAGAACGGTTGCCGGAACTGGTGGAAAAGGTGCTCGCGCAGAACGAAGCCATCAAGGCGGTCGCGCAAAAATACGCCCAATGCGAGGATGCCTTCTTCATCGGCCGCGGCTACCTCTTCCCGGTTGCGCTGGAAGGGGCGCTCAAGCTCAAGGAGATCAGCTACATCCACGCGGAGGGCTACCACGCCGCCGAGTTGAAGCACGGGCCGATCGCGCTGCTTGAAGAGCGCACGCCGGTCATCGCGCTGCTCAACAATATTCCCGGCAAGGACAAGACGCTCGGCAACGCCGAGGAGTGCAAGGCGCGTAAGGCGCCGGTCATCGCCGTGGTTTCCGAAGGCGATGCGGGTGTGGCCGATGGCTTCGACGACGTGATCGTCGTGCCCGACTGCCCGCCGTGCATCACGCCGATCCCCACGGTGGTCGCGCTCCAGCTGCTGGCCTACCACATCGCCGCCGCCCGCGGCTGCGAAATCGACCAGCCGCGCAACCTCGCCAAATCCGTGACGGTGGAATAGGTGCAAGCCGGGCAAAAAAACGCCTGGGAACGCGCGGCCGAATCCGGGATTGATATGTCTCTGATCGAATCGAATCTGCGTCGGAGCGTCGCCGAGCGCCTGCATCGGCATGATGCGGCATTGAATACGATATTGAAATTGCGGGCAGCCGTGAAAAAGCGGGATGAAAGAACTAACTGAAATTCTGCTCCTGCTCGCAAAACATGGCGTGGACTTCGTCGTAGTCGGCGGTTATGCCGTTGCCGCCTATGGAAGTTCGCTGGTCACGCAGGATGTCGATATTTGCTGCGATTTTTCTCCTGAGAACCTTATGCGGCTTCAGCAGGCCTTGGCGGGGAAAAATCCGGTCCACCGCATGACGACAAAGCGGCTGCCGCTCCTGTTAACCCCGGAGCAATGCCAAGGACTGAAGAATCTCTATCTGGATACCGATGCCGGACCGCTGGATTGTCTTGGAACCGTCCTTGGGGTCGGTGATTTCGAGGTGGTCAGGCAACATAGCATCGAGATTGAAATCGATGGGGTTGGGTGCCGTTTGATCGCCTTGGATGCCTTGATCGAAGCAAAAAAAGCCATGGGCCGAACACGCGACATAGAGGCGGTCCGACAACTGGAAGCGATAAAAGAGAAGATGGATGCCGAACGCTAAAATGCAAAACGTATTGATCACCGGCTCGAAGGGGCAGCTCGGAACCGACTGCCTCGGAGTCTTCAACGGGGTCGCCGGGCTGGCGGGAATCGATCTGCCCGAAGTCGATCTTTCGGATCGCCGCGCGTGTTTCGCGGTGTTGGATCGCCTCCGTCCGGAAACCATCGTCAACTGCGCGGCCTATACGGCGGTGGACGCCTGCGAAACCGACAAGAGCTGCTGGAAGGCCAATGCCGAGCTGCCGGGCCATCTGGCGGAATGGGTTGGGAAAAACGGCGCGTTTTTGATCCACGTCTCGACCGATTATGTCTTTTCCGGCGACCGGCCGTTGTTCGGGGCCTACCGCGAAAGCGATGAGCCGAACCCCATTTCCGAATACGGGCGGTCAAAGCTGGCCGGCGAACAGGCGATTCGTGCGCAAACCGACCGTTTCGCCATCTTGCGCACAGCGTGGCTGTATGGCGCCAACGGCAAAAACTTCCTGAAAACCATGCTGCGCCTGACGCTCCAAAACCCAGGCAAGCCATTCAAGGTGGTCGATGACCAGTACGGTTCGCCGACGTGGTCGCACACGCTGGCCCGGCAAATCCGTGTGGTTGCCGAGAACCGGGCGACCGGAATCTTCCATGCTTCGTCGGAGGGATATTGCACGTGGTTCAACCTGGCCTGCGCCTTTCTCGACGGGCTTGGCGTGGAGCACCGTTTCGTGCCCTGCGCGACTTCCGAATTCCCGACGCCGACCAAGCGCCCGGCCAACTCGATCCTGGAAAATGCGCATGCCAAGGAGCTGGGGATCAACGTATTCAACGATTGGAAAAAAGAACTGCATGAATTTGTTCAGCAACATGGGCAAGCGTTGCGTTCCAATTCCTAAGCACGAAGGACTCCATCTATGAAAAAGGTTTTGGTTACGGGGGGCGCGGGGTTCATTGGGTCGGCGGTTTGCCGCCATCT
>JBGSLE010000112.1:0-7605 GCA_041740875.1 Pontiella sp.
CCCCTCGGCCCGCAGGTCGGCCTGCCCGCGCCGCTCGCGCCGGCGGGCGGCGAATTCGGAATGGAACACCTCGATGACGACCTTGTCGTTCGGCAGGGCGGTGCCGGTGTTGCGTTCGGAGACGTAGATTTCGGGTTGCCCCTCGGCGTCCGGCACGAAGATGCCGCCGCCCTTGGGCATCATGCGCAGGGTGCCGGCCACCTGGTTTTCGGCCTCGGGCAGCCCCCAGCGGTTCTTGCGCAGGCGGGCGATCTTGCCGGCGGCTTCTAGGGCGTAGAGTTCGTGGCGGAAATCGCCCTTGTGGTCCACGTGCAAGGCCCGGGCGAGTTCGTGCTGCTTCATCGGGCGGTAGCCGGGCGCAGCCATAAATTGAAGTAGTTGGGTCTCGAAGCTCATAAAACCTTCCTCTAGCATGGAACCATGAAAATCGTATTCGTTAGCAGTGAGATCGTACCATTCGCATCGACGGGCGGTCTAGGAGATGTTTGCGCGGCTTTGCCGAAGGCGCTCGCGAAGCAGGGCGTCGAGGCGATCCGCATCATGCCGCTCTACAAGCAGATCGACCGCGAGCGCTACCGCCTTGAACGCTGCGACGTGGCGCTGCACATCCCGCTCGGCCACGCCTGGTACCACGGTTCGGTCTGGAAGCAGGAGTTCGAGGGCGTCACGACCTATTTCATCCACAGCGAGGAGTTTTTCGAGCGGGCGGGGCTCTATGGCTCCGGCGGCCACGGGTATGCCGACAATTTCGAGCGCTTCCTCTTCTTCCAAAAGGCGGTCGTCCGCCTGATCGACACCTGGGGCATGAAGCCGGACGTGATCCACTGCAACGATTGGCAGTCCGCGCTGGTGCCGATGCTGCTCCAGCACGGCATCGACGGCCATTTCCGCAACGGCAAGGAAAAGACGCTCATGACGATCCACAACCTGGCGCACCAGGGCTGGGCCCCCGCGGAGCGCTTTTACATGACCGCCCTGCCGCCCCACTGCTACACCATGCACACGCTCGAATTCTACGGCGAAATCAACATCCTCAAGGGTGGCCTCGTCGCCTCCAGCGCGATCAACGCCGTCAGCCCCACCTACGCCAAGGAGATCCAGACGCCGCGCTTCGGCTGCAAGCTCGATGGCGTCCTGCGCGAGCGCAGCGGCGTCCTGCATGGCATCCTCAACGGCATCGACTATTCCCGCTGGAACCCCGAAACGGACCAGTATCTCCCGGCCTCCTTTTCGGCCGCCGACTTCTCCGGCAAACAAACCTGCAAGCGCGCCTTGCAGGAGGCGGCGGGTCTCGCGGTGGATCCGTCGGTGCCGCTGCTCGGTGTCATCACCCGCCTCGTCCCGCAAAAGGGTATCGACCTGCTCGATGGCTCGATGGCGCGGATCGTTGCCTCCGGCGCGCAACTGGTGCTGCTGGGAACCGGCGACGCCCGGTTCGAGCAGGCGTTCCGCGACTGGGCGGCCAAGGCTCCCGGCCAGGTCTGCGCGTGGATCGAGTTCTCCAACGAAAAGGCGCATTGGATCGAAGCGGGTACGGACATGTTCCTCATGCCCTCCGAGTTCGAGCCGTGCGGCCAGAACCAGCTCTTCAGCATGCGCTACGGCACCATTCCCGTCGTCCACGCCGTCGGCGGGCTGGAGGATTCCGTCGTCGACTATGCCGAAAAGGGCGCCACCGGCTTCAAGTTCCGCAACCACACCGTCGAGGCCTTTTGCGGCTGCATCCAGCGGGCGCTGGAGGTGTTCGGCAACAAGCCCAAGTGGGCCACGCTGATGAAGCGCGCCATGCAACAGGACTTTTCCGTCGTACACATGGCCCGCGACTACATCGCCCTCTACGAAAAAATCATTGCGGAATAAACCGGATCCATGGCCGCCAAGACGCAAAGAAACGTGGGTTTTATTGCCGGTGTTGCGGCGCGCCTGCGCGGCCTGGTAAAAAACACACGGGCCAAGGAGCCCAGCGAGCCCAGGCATTTGGCGGCGGGGCGCTGGGGCGAACAGCAGGCGGTCCGCTTCCTGAAATCAAAGGGTTTTAAAATCCTTGGAGAACGCGTCCGGGCCGGCAAGCACGACGAACTCGACATCATCGCACAGGACCGCACCTCGCTCGTATTCATCGAGGTGAAGACGCGCCGCAACGAAACCTTTGGCCGGCCGTTTGCCGCCGTCGGCAAGGAGAAGCGCAGACGGCTCGCGCGCGCCGCCGTCGCCTACCTTAAAAAGCAAAACACCGAACCGGAATACATCCGGTTCGATGTCGTGGAGGTCGTCGGCGAACCCGGCGGAAACCCGCCCGAAATCCGCCATATCGAAAACGCCTTCCCGCTCGGTTCCGCCTATCGGCTTTGGTGGTAGTGCGCGGGTCTAGTGCTGGTGCTTGTCGCCCATGTAGGTGTGCTCGAAAGTATGGATGAGCTCTTTGAGCTTTTCCACGTTGGCGAGGTCGATGGTCTGCTTCGCCTTCATGGAGTAGATGATGATTTCATGCAGGGCCTTGAGGTTTTCGTCGTATTTCTCCATGCCCGGCTTGATGCGTTGCGCCAGGAAATAGTAGGTGGCGATCTCCGTCAGCTCATCCGCGTGCTTTTCCTTGTTCATCACCCAGCGCACGGCCTGGTTCTGGTCGGGCTTGGCCGCGATCTCCTTCATCGATTTCTCGATGGTCGTCACATGCTCCTCCATCAGGTGGATGCGCATTTGGTCGTCGAAGATGCCGCAGGGGATCTGGCAATGGGCCCGCACCGGGGCGGTAGTTGCCGCCGCAAACAGTACTGCAATGGTCATATATCTGGCTGCTTTGCTCATGGGTCTGCTCCTTGGTTGGGGTTTGGTCGATTTGTTGAACAGCGGAAGGGAACCATAGAATCCCGGGGGATTCGATCACTTTATCCTGAATTCCGGCTGGCGCCTTTTCGATGAGCCCGATGAGGCAGCAGCGGCTTGAGGGGCAATTGGGCATGGGCAGCCAGGGCGGCGTCAAGCCGTACGGTGTGAAAAAGATCGAGCAATCAAAGAGGGGCAGCTAATGACGCAAAAGCTGGGATTCAATGAAGGGGATTTACAGACTGACACAGCAGGGTCGGCAGTGGTGCTGCACCTGCCTAACCGCATAAATACATACGTTATTATTGACGTACGTTTAATCTAGCGTATGTTTCGGCTCATGAAAGCAAATCCTGGCGGGCAAATAGACACCAAATCGGTAATCGGGCGGGACCGTCTAATCCAAGGCCTTTGGGAAACCGTGGAGGTACAGAGTTTGGTCATCACCGCCGAACGGCGCATCGGAAAAACAACGGTGATGAAGAAGATGAGGGATGAACCCATAGCGGGATGGCTTCCCGTCTACCAAGATCTGGAAAGCTGTCATTCCGCCGTAGAATTCGCCATGGCCGTTTACAGGGAGATTCATCAATTTCTGAGCCAGAAGGGCCGAGCCACGCGGAGGGCGAAGGAGCTCTTTGCGGCGTTGGGCGGAACGGAGGTCTGCGGTTTGTTCAAGCTTCCGGAAAAAGCCGGCGCTCAGTGGAAGGACGTACTGACCCGCGCCGTCGAAGATCTCATTCACGAAAACGACGGGAATACGAAGTTGCTGTTTCTGTGGGACGAGATGCCGTTCATGCTGATGAACATCCGGAATGGCGAAGGAGAGCAAGTCGCAATGCAGGTACTCGACCATTTGCGGTGGTTGCGCCAGACGCACGGCGACCTGCGCATGGTCATCACGGGCTCCATCGGACTCCATCATGTCATCACCGCTTTGAAGGAGAAAAACTACAGCAATTCGCCGGTGAACGACATGGCCCCGATCGACGTTCCTCCTTTGAGCGATGATGATGCCGCTCAGTTGGCGGGTATGCTCATTGAGGGGGAAAACCTGAAGTCGCCTGAACACGCGGCGGCAGCCCGAACGATTGCGCATGAGGCGGACTGTTTCGCATTTTACGTTCACCACATCGTTCGCGGATTAAAAGTCCACGGTTTGGACGCCACACCCAAAAATATTGAAAAGGTCGTAGCAACGCACCTCGTCGATTCGAACGACCCTTGGCAATTGATGCACTATCGGGAGCGGATTTCGACCTATTACCCAGATGACCAAGGAACCGTCGCCCTGATTCTCGATCAGTTGGCCGTCGAAACAGGCATCGCTTCGGTGAATGAACTGCTCGCCATGCTCAAGGGTGCGAGCCCCTTCGACGATCGGGATCGTTTGGTCCGTCTTCTTTCCCTGATGGAGCGGGATCATTACCTGAAGCGCGACATCGCCGGACGCTACCACTTTCGATTCCCGCTGATCCGCCGCTGGTGGAAACTTAACCGAGGCCTATGAAAACGAAACCTTCAACCACGATGGAACGGACGACGGATCGCAAAGCCATCTGGGTTTTCACGCCCAGCCGCACCGATCCAAGGGACTTGGAGTTCATCCTCGTCCAGCGGCAGACCCTGCTCCAGGACGCGGTGGAGAGGGTCAAGGAAAGCGCCCTCACCGATCACAAGCACCACCTTCTTTTTGTGGGGCCGCGCGGTTGTGGAAAAACCCACCTCGTCACATTGATCGTCAATCGCCTGAGTGCGAATGCGGAACTCGCGGATCGCCTGCGCATCGCCTGGCTCAACGAGGATGAGACCTGCACGACCCTGCTCGAATTCCTCTTCAAGATTCATGCCGCGCTGGAGAAGCGATACCCGGAAGAATATCGCGGGGAGATGCTCGGCACCGCCTACGACATGAAGCAGGGCGCCGCGTTGGAATTCGTGTCCAGGCACCTGCTCTCCTCGCTTGGTTCCCGCACGCTTCTGGTGGTGACAGAGAATCTCGATGCCATCTTCGAAGGGCTCGGCGATGCCGGGCAAAAACAGCTCCGGGCCTTCATTCAGGAAAACCCGAGGCTCTCCATCGTCGCCACGGCACAACGGCTCGTGGAAGATCTTTCGAACCGAACCAGCCCCTTTTTCGGCTTCTTCCAGACGGAGCATCTCAAGCCGCTGAACGTCGAACAGGCAACCGAACTCCTCCAGAACATTGCCCGCCTCCAGGAAAAAGACAGCGTTGTCGCGTTCCTCGCTACCAGCCGCGGACGCTCCAGGGTCCGGGCCATTCATCATCTTTCGGGAGGCAATCACCGCATCTACATCGTTCTCTCGCAGTTCATCACCCGCGACAGTGTGGATGCACTGCTGGAGCCGTTCATGAAGATGGTGGATGAACTCACGCCCTACTATCAGGAGCGCATCCGCTGGCTGCCGCCGATGCAGCGAAAAATTGTCGAGTACCTGTGCATTTGCGAAGGCACTGTGCCGGTAAAGGAGATCGCCAAGAGGCTCTTCGCCACGCCCCAAACCGTTTCCAGCCAGCTCCAGGACCTCCGGGAAAAGGGGTATGTCGAGGCCAAGCAGCGCGGACGCGAGTCCCTCTACGAAATCAGCGAGCCCCTGATGCGCATTTGCGTGGAAGTGAAGGATAACCAACGCCTGCAACCCCTTCGGCTGCTCGTGGATTTTCTCCGCGTTTGGTATGACGACCAAGATCTTAAACATCGCCGCGATACAATGGAGCCTGCCTCCGCTGCCTGCGCATATCTGCAATCCGCCATCCAGCGAAACAGTACAGAGGGCAACCTTAGAAAGCAGATTCTGATCGGGGATCTCAAGCTGGCGCTCTCGGAGAAATGGCCCTCGGCGATGCTCAATGAGATGACACAAGGGCTGGCAAACGCTCCGGAAGGGTTGCTAATCGCGATGCAAAGCCTGAACGAGGGAAAAACAGCCGATGCGATTTGCTGCCTTGATGAAGCCATTGCGGAAGAAGGCGCGCCTGCCATGAAAGCGGAGATGCTGCTGGTCCGCGCGGTTCTTCATTCATCATTGGGCGCGCGTGAAAAAGAGATGGACGACTACACGGCGGTGATCGACCTGCCCGGCGCACCAGTCGAGCAGGTCGCATTGGCACTCCTATATCGCGGTTTCGCCTACGGTGAGTTGGGTGATACGCAGCGTTCCATCGACGACTACACGGCGGTGATCGACCTGCCCGGCGCACCGGTCGAGCAGGTCGGCTTGGCACTCCTCTATTGCGGTTTCGTCCGCAGTGAGTTGGGCGATGTGCAGCATGAAATGGACGACTACACGGCGGTGATCGACCTGCCCGGTGCACCGGTCGAGCAGGTTGCCATGGCGCACGCCGCTCGCGGGTTCGTTCACAGTGAGTTGGGCGATCCGCAGCGTGCCATCGACGACTATACGGTAGTGATCGGCCTGCCCGGTGCATCGGTCGAGTTGATCGCCATGGCGCTCTATGCGCGTGGCGATGTCCTTTTTAAAACAAACCGGAAACAAGCAGCACAGGCGGACTTTGAAGCATTGGTCAGCCTCCCGGAGGCTCCTGTGGAAGAAGTAGTGGCTACGTATCTCGCCCTCGCCGAACTTCATTTTAGCGAAGGCCGATGGAGCGAAGGCTTTCAATCGCTTGGGGCGGGTTTGGAATGCGGCGTGAAGACTCAACCCGCCTATACTATAACTGCGACCGGTTTGATCGACGTAGTCTTCTCCGCAGGACTGAACCCCGAGGGTAGACGCGACAAGGTGATAAAATTGCTACGCATCTATGGGGAGCACCAGGCCCTGCCCGTGCTGGGCGAAGCCGTCGTCCAACACATCGGCAAGGTCTTCCGCTCCGGGGAGCCATTTCCTTCGGCGGACAATCTTGAGGGCTGGGCTTCGGCTTGGGAACAAGCGGCTGAAAGCGTGCCTGGTTTCCGCCTCTCCGTCCGGCTGCTACGAACGGGCATCGACTATGTCAAAGCTGGCGGAAACGATGCCGGCATCCTGCTCGCGCTGACCTCCCCTGAACGCGCGATTCTGGAACAGGCGCTCGGGTTGGCATCGGCCTTAACCGATGGCTCCTCCCGATGAGTTGCCAACTTGCCGATACCTTGGTGGCCCCGGCGCGACATGGGGCTACGCTGGCCTTGTTTGCCATGCGCGCGTTCGGTATGGTTTTTGAACGTCGAGGCTAAAGGAGTGTCGATTTTTGCCCAACGGCTTGGCATCACAACCATCTATTCAAGGAGCGTCCCATGCGGCATGCCATTGCGCCACCCTACATTCTAAGCATCGTTGCAATGGCGACCCTTTTCGGATGTTCGGACGATGCGGAGGTCGGCCGCGCCGGTCGTCCGCCCGCGCCGGTCGAAACGGCGGCCTTGGAGATCGATACGATTCGCGCGCTGCGCACCTTCAGCGGGGCCTTGGAGCCGCGCGCGGCTTTCGTGGTTTCGCCGAAGATCGGGGGACGGCTGGAGGCGATGCTGGTGGACATCGGCGATGCCGTCGAACGCGGCGCGGTCGTGGCGAAGCTGGACGACGATGAATACCGGCAGGATTTGGCACAGGCAAAGGCGGATCTTTTGGTGGCGAAAGCCCATCTTGCCGAGGCCGAAAGTACGCTGGAAATCGCAAAACGAGCCATAGAGCGAACACGGACGCTCAGTTCGCGCGGCGTGGCATCGGATGCCGAACTCGATGCCGCGCGCAGCGAATTGCTGGCGCGGGAGGCCGCCGTGGAAGTGCAGCAGGCGCAGATTGCCCGCGCCGAAG
>JBGSLE010000113.1:0-4990 GCA_041740875.1 Pontiella sp.
ACGGCGTTGACACGGATGCCCGGGGCGAGCCCTAGCGCCGCCAGTTTCGTAAAATCCTCCAAGCCTTTCTTCGCAATCGAATAAGGTACGCACGAGGTGTCGTTGCACCGGATGCGCCGATCGAGCAGGTTGACCACCGCGCCCCGCCGCGTTTGCGCCGCAAAGGCGCGGGTCAGCTCCATCGGCGCGAAAAGATTGACCTGGAATTCGCGCAGCACCCGCCCGGGCGTGGCAGCGGCCAGCGCATCCTTGGTGAAGATCGAGGCGTTGTTGACCAGCATATCCAACGGCCCCGCGCGCTCGACCAGACGGGAACAATCCTCCATCGACCCCAAATCCGCCTGGACGGTGAATGGCGACAGCGCCTGTGCCGCCTGTGCGGAATTGCGGTAGTGAACCACGACCTCGGCGCCTTCGGCTTGCAACGCCTCCACGATCGCCCGGCCTATCCGCACCGCGCCGCCGGTCACCAACGCGCGTTTTCCTTTGAGAATCATGCGCCCTTTCTTACCCGCATTCGCCAGCCATGGGAAGTTTTCGCTTTCCTTTTTACCGGCGGTGGAAAAAACTCGCCCCGCATTAACAGGAGAGCCTTCCATGCTACGCAAAACCCTGTACCTCCTCGCCTCGGCCCTGATCGCCGCCACAGCGCAGGCGCAAACGACCAACCCCGCGCCGGTCGTCTACGTCATCCCGATCAAGAAAATGATCGAACCCGCCCTGCTCTACGTCGTCCGCCGCGGCGTCGACGAAGCCGTACGCAACGAGGCCAAAGCCATCATTTTCGAAATGGATACGCCGGGCGGGGCCGTCAGTGCCGCCGAAGGCATCATCAACGTCATCACCCGGACCGACATTCCCACCTACACCTTCGTCGAAAACGACGCCTATTCCGCCGGCGCGATCATCGCTTTGGCCACGAAGCACATCTACATGGCCCCCGGCAGCGTGATCGGTGCCGCCACGCCGATGCTGATGTCGCCCGTGGGCGGCGTGCAGGAGATGCCTGCCGAAGTGCAGGAAAAGATGACCTCGGCCGTCGCGGCCATGGTGCGCTCGGCGGCGGAACAAGGCGGGCACGACCCCCAGCTCGCCGAGGCCATGGTGCGCGCCGACATGGAATTCAGCGTGAACGGGAAAGTGATCAGCGAAAAGGGACGACTGCTGACGCTGACCAACGAGGAGGCATCCCAACTCGTCGGCGAAGAGCAAAAGCCGTTGCTATCCCTCGGAACCGTGGAAAACATCGACGCGCTACTGAAGGCCATCGGTTTGCCCGATGCCGAAAAGCGCGTCCTTGAAGTCACCGCCGCCGAACGGCTGGCGCGGCTGATTGCGGGGATCGCCCCGATCCTGATGATCATTGGACTGGGCGGGCTCTGGCTGGAATTCAAGACGCCGGGCTTCGGTATTTTCGGGATTGCTGGGATCGCCTGCCTGATGCTCTTTTTCTTCGGCCACCATATTGCCGGATTGGCGGGCATGGAGGACGTACTGATCTTCGCCGTGGGGGTTGCCCTGCTGGCGATCGAGGTATTCGTCACGCCCGGCTTCGGCTTGATGGGCTTCACGGGGTTGCTGCTGATCTTCCTCTCCTTCATCAGCGCGATGAGCGAACGGATGCCGGGGCAGTGGCGCCCGGTCTCCTTCGGGCCGGAAACGTTTTCCCTGCCGCTGTTGAAGGTGGTGATTTCCTTCACCGGGGCGATCGCGCTGGTGATGCTGGCCGGACGGTTCCTGCCGCAATCCAGCGTGTTCAAAAAACTGACGCTCGACGCGGTGATTGCCAAAACCGAGGATCACGAGGAGCTGCTGGGACTGGAAGGCATCGCCCACTCCGATTTGCGTCCGGGGGGATCGGCCTATTTCGGCGAGCGCAAGATCGACGTAGTGACCGAAGGAGGTTTCATTCCGCGCGAAACGCCGATCCGGATCGTCGAGGTGCATGGCAACCGGATCGTCGTCGAGGATCTTTCGCACGGCTAAGGCCGTGAACCTGCGCCTATTCGCCGATAATCTTCACCAGCGCCCGCTTTTGGCGCTTGCCGTCGAGTTCGTAGTAGAAGATCGATTCCCACGGGCCGAAGTCCAGCTTCCCGCCCGTCACGGCCACCACCACTTCGCGGCCCATGACGGTGCGCTTGAGGTGCGCGTCGGCGTTGTCCTCGAAGCCGTTGTGCGCATACTGGTCGTAGGGTTTTTCGGGCGCGAGCTTTTCCAGCCAGCGTTCGAAGTCGGCATGCAGTCCGCTCTCGTTGTCGTTGATGAAGACCGACGCGGTGATGTGCATCGCGTTGACCAGGCAGAGCCCTTCCTTGATGCCCGATTCGCGCAGGCACTCCTCGACCTGCGGCGTGATGTGGATGATCTGCCGCCGCTGCGGTGCCTGGAACCAAAGTTCTTTGCGGTACGATTTCATCTATTTCCTCCGGTATTCCTCCAACGGAACTAGCACCTGGTTGAGGTAGAGCTGGCGGACGAGGTCGCAGTCGAGCCGGTGGCCGGCCTTGTAGGACTTGATCTTGCCGACGAAGAGGCCGTTGTTGATGAGGGCGATGGCGGCGAGCAGGTCGAGCACGGCGCGGTGCCAGACGGCTTCAAGCGCCTTGCCCTCGTGAAGCAGGCGCGGCTCGTTTTTATAGGCTTTCTTCCCGGCGATGGAGACGTTTTTTGTGTTGTAGCCGAGGTTGCGCACGTCGGCGAAGATGCGCCCGATCGTGGCGCAGTAGAGCACCTTGCCAAACGAGGTGTTCGTGCGGGCGATCGCCGCCATGCGCGTCAGCTCCTCGCACGCGTTGAAGATGATCCGCTGCCGGCCGATGGCGGTCTTGAAGTTGATGGCGCAGTCGACCAAGAGCGTGGGGTTGGCGGGGTCGGCGGGGGGCGCGAGGGTGACGAAGTCGCCGTAGGTTCCGCCCACGGTCACCGGTTCCTTCACGGTCACGTAATGGATCGGTCTTTGCGTGGTGATTGTGCCGCACTTGTCGAGCGCCTCGATCAAATCCAGGCTTCCCCGCTCAAAGAGCGGCGGATCGCCGGAGTCGAGCTTGACCATCAGGTTGTCGATGCCCAGGCCCATGCGCAACGAAACGATATGCTCGACCATGCGGACATAGTTGTGCGGGTTGCCGCTGCGCAGCACAATGTTGCTGACGATCTGCCCCGTAGTCCAGACGTTGGAGATGCCCACCCGTATCGGCAGCGTTTGGGGCAGATCCACGCGGTTGAGCCACCATCCTTCCATGTCGGTCGGCTCGAAGGTGATCGTGCGGGTGGCCTTGCCCATGAAGGTGCCCGGGCCGGAAACCGAGGCGGAATCCGCCAAGGTCGTCTGGAACTTGCGCAACGGCCCGGTCTGCTTGCCGCTGAGATCCCAATCCACCTTCTGGTTGTTCATCTCGTCGTAGGAGGCCTTGATTGCCTCGCCGTCGCCCATCAGAATCAATCCAGGATCCGTCATAAAATGCATCCATTCTGTTTTTGAACTGCGGTACCGAATGCCCTAACGTTTAGTTCTTTAATTTGGCCAAGGCAATCAAATCCAAATGGGGGATGCTTGAAGAGTGCAAGGGTGATCCGTTCGGCCGGGGTGGTGGGTGGTTTTACGGCGCTCAGCCGCGTGCTCGGCATGCTGCGCGACGTCGTCATCGCCTACTATTTCGGCACCTCGCTGCTCGCCTCCGCCTTTTTCGTGGCCTTCACCATCCCCAACCTGTTCCGCCGCCTCTTCGGCGAAGGCGCGCTCTCGGCCGCGTTTATCCCCGTCTTCATCGAAACCCGCACCAAGGAGGGCGACCGCGCGGCGTGGCAAATGGCGGAAAAGGTCATCACCCTGGCCGCCGCGATGCTTTCCGCCATCGCGATCGTTGGAGTGGTGCTCTTCTCCATCGGCATGCACCTGCCCCACGTTTCGGAAAAATGGGCCACGACCTTCTCGCTGGCGCGGATCATGTTCCCGTATGTCCTGCTGATCTGCATGGCCGCCCTCTCCATGGCGGTGCTCAACTCCTTCAAGCATTTTTCCACCTCGGCCTTCGCCCCCTGCCTGCTCAACCTGATCCTAATCCTCGCGATGGTGCTGATCTTCCCGCTGGTCGGCGAATGCGAGATCGACCGCGTGTACGTGCTTTCATGGGCCGTGCTGCTGGCGGGCGCCGCCCAGGTGGCCGTCCAGCTCCCCGCGCTGAAAAAATTCGGCTGCCCCTTCCGCTTCTCCAGCCGGTGGAACGACCCGAAGGTCCGGCGGATGCTCCTTCTCATGGGCCCCGCCGCGCTCGGCATGGCGGTCACCCAGTTCAACGTGCTCATCGACCGGCTGCTGGCCATGTGGATCGGCGAATGGGCCCCGGCCGCGATGTTCTACAGCGAACGGATGATCTACTTCCCGCTCGGCATCATCGCCACCGCGATGGGCACCGTGCTGCTGCCCACCTTCTCATCGCACGCCGCCGAGGGCAACCACGCCGCCATGCGTCGCACCATCACCCAATCCCTGCGCCACCTCGTCTTCATCATGGTTCCTGCCGCGCTCGGCATGCTCGTGCTGGCTCCGGACATCATGCGCGCCATCTTCGAGTGGAGGAACGGTAGCTTCGACGCCCAATCGACGCTCCTCAGCGCGCGCGCCCTCGCCTTCTACGCCCCCGGCCTGCTCGTCTTCAGCGCCGCCAAGGTGTTCGTGCCCGCCTTCTACGCCATGCAGGACACCAAGACGCCCGTGCGCGTCGGCCTCTGCACCGTCCTGCTCAACCTTATCCTCAACATCGTCTTCATCCTGACGCTGCCGACCTACTGGAAACACGCCGGCTTGGCCTTCTCCACCGTCCTCGCCGAAGCGGTCGGCATGGGGATTCTCGGATCGATCCTCGCGCGCCGGATCGAAGGCCTTCAATGGCCCTCCATCCTGCACACGCTCCTGCGCTCGCTGGCGGCTGGCCTCCTCATGGCGGCGGTGGCCTGGCTGTGCGCCCGCCACGCCCCGTCCCTGCTC
>JBGSLE010000114.1:0-11574 GCA_041740875.1 Pontiella sp.
CCGCTCCGCGCCGCAGAGGACGGACTCCAGCGCCCCGATCCGCGCGGCCTCGCCCGATACATGCACCCCCCAGATGTGGATGGCGCCGGCGGTCAATGCAGGCAGGTTGCGCAGGTGGTCGATGGTCTCCATAGGCGGCACATCCTTATCCATATCGGAAGGGCAGGCAACGGCGGATTAAGGCTTTCTGCACGTTTGACGCATCTCGGCCCATGCTGGTACGCTTTCACCCGTTTAACGGAGAATTTAGATGAGTCGAATGGAACGCAAGACGGCCGGAGTGCCTACGCTCAAGCGGTTGCCGCTCTATCTCAGGCTGTTGCGCAAGATGCGCGAGGAGGGCGTCGAATACGCCTCCGGCACGGTCGTCGCCAAGGAACTCGGGCTCGACCCCATCGTGGTGCGCAAGGATTTGGCGATGACCGGCGCGGTCGGCCGGCCGCGGCTCGGCTTTCCGATGGCGGAGATCATCGAGGCGATCGAGGCGTTTTTGGGCTGGTCGAACACGAGCGACGCGTTCCTCGTCGGCGTGGGCAACCTCGGGCGTGCGCTGCTGGGCTACAAGGGCTTCGAGCAGCACGGCCTGCGCATTGTGGCGGCGTTCGACAGCAACCCCGCCATCATCGGAACCCAGGTCCACGGAAGAACCATCCTGGACATCCGCCAAATGCCGGAGCTGGCCAAGCGCATGCATGTGCAGATCGGGGTTTTGACCGTCACGGCCTCGGTGGCCCAGGGCGTGGCCAACGCGATGATGGAAGGCGGCATCCGCGCCATTTGGAACTTTACGCCGACGACGCTCGACGTGCCGGACCACGTCATCTTGCAGCGCGAGGAGCTGGCCTCGAGCCTGGCCGTGCTCTCCCACCGGCTGCTGCTCGAGAGCGGACGCCAGCCGTAGGCGCAAAAAAAGACGGGGCGGCAAGCCTCGTCTTTTTCGGATCCCCAGGATTTGGAACCCTCTATACGGGAAACAGCCGGTTTTGCTCCTCGCGCAGCCGGTCGCACAACCGTCCGTCCGGAACCACGACGTCGCCGTACGAGATGGCCGCATCCTTCGCCACGTCGCGCGTAAGGACGCATCCTTCGGCCAGCCCTTGCGGGAGCAGGTTTTCCGCGCGCACCACCGGATGGTTTTCGCACTGGCCGTAGGTGGTGTAGCCGCCGATCATATCGAGGGTTTCACCCGCCTTCAGGTCGCGCTTGGCCAAGGCGATGACATCCACCATCGGGCGTTGCGCCTGTAGTACCGCATCCCGAAAATCCACGACCCGTGCCACGGAAAGCGGTACTTCAAAGTGGCATAGGTGATATGGCGTGTAGAAGCTATAGAGAGGCCCCTTGCCAAGCTTGTAGAGGTCGAGTTTGTGCTTCTGTTTAGGATCGTCATGCGTGGCTAGCACAAAGACGCCCGGCCCTGGCTTGGTCTTTACGGTGTAGTCCACCACGCCCTTCATCGCACGCAAACGATCGACGTCGTATCGGCCGCTTTGGCACAATTCGTCAACGTGCCCCTCGAAATCGCCACCGCGCATACCGCGCATTTCAACCTGCATGCCCGTGGCATTGGCTACGCAGGCCTGTTCCATGGAAACCTTCGATCCATCGGCAAAACTAGTGACCATGTAGGGATTTTGCCCCCACTTCTCGGCAAAGCTTTTCTGCGTAGTGGGGGTGCGGTACTCATCCTGCAGCCCCTTGATGTTTCCACAAACGAGCGGCTCAAGGCCAATGCCTTTGACAAACCGCCACAGGTTCAGCTCAACGCCCGGCTGGTCGCCATCGGAAAGGGTGTAGATGGCGTCGGCATTTTTTGCGCGGCGATTAAGCACGGTTCCAAGAGTGGCATCCAACTCGGCATTCATTGAAACAAGATCTTTACCGAACTTGAAGCTCTTAAGAGCCAGATGTGCGCCGAATTCAACAGCACCGGTAGCATCGATGATCGCATCGATCCCTTCGGCTTCGCACAACAGCATCGCGTCATCGGTAATTGCCGTTGCACCGGAAGCCATGGCATCCTGCAAGGCGTTCAAGTTGTAAATCTCGCGATGTTCGCCGACACCGGCGGCTTCGCATGCTTTGACCGCATGGGTCGGTGTACGGGTGGCAATGGCTGCGATTTCCATGCCGGGCACGGAATTCACAATCTGATTCACGATGCCGGCTCCCATCGTTCCAACGCCGACAAGACCCACTTTGATGGGCCGACCCTCTTCGGCGCGCCTTTTCAGCGCGGTGTCAACAATCATCATGCGCGCCCCCCGTCAAACAAAGGCCACTGCTGGTCTTTTTCACTGATCACATTGATTGGGGCCGGCCACGTTATCCCAAGGGCGGGATCATCATGGCGCAACCCGCGCTCGCAGCCCGGCGTGTAGAATTGGCCGACCATGTAGAAGGCCTGCGTATCCGGAACCAGCGTCAGAAACCCATGGGCAAAATTACCGGGGATATAGAGCATCACCTGGTTATCGGCCGTCAGCTCGATGCCGAAGTGCTTCAGGTACGTTGGAGAATCGGGGCGCATATCGACAATGACGTCGTACAACGCACCGCGCGTGCAGCGAACCATCTTGGACTCGGCGGCAGGATCGACCTGATAGTGCATGCCGCGTAGCGTCCCCGCATTTTTATTGAACGATGTATTGCACTGGGCGATCGTCGGATCAATGCCATGCGCCATGAATTCCCTGCTGCAATACGCACGCGCAAAGTATCCGCGGTCATCGTCCAGCCGCTTCAACGAAATCACCCAGGCATCTTTGAGTGGAGTTGGTTCAAATATCATAGTTATTCATCTCCTTTTTAGTTCCATACTTTCCACGGAGCCGATCCTGAAGCCCAATGATCTTCGAGCAGGTTTTTGTCCCGCAATGTATCCATCGGATGCCAGAAGCCGGCATGGCGGTAGGCGCCAAGCTGGCCTTCCTCGGCCAAACGCTGCAGCGGGGAGCGCTCCCAGGGTTCGAGGTCGGAATCAATGTAGTCGAGCACGCCGGGCTCCAAGACGAAGAAGCCGCCGTTGATCCAGGCGCCGTCGCCCTGCGGCTTTTCATGGAAGCTCATGATCTTCCTGTCCTCGTCGCTGAGGCTGAAGGCCCCGAATCGGCCGGGCGGCTTGATGGCGGCCATGGTGGCCAGCAGCCCCTCGCGGCGGTGGTAGGCGATCTCGGCGGTCAGGTCGATGTCCGAAACGCCATCGCCATAGGTCATGCAGAAGGTTTGGCCGTCGAGATGTTCGCGGACGCGGCGCAGGCGGCCGCCGGTCATGCTGTTGAGTCCCGTATCGACGCAGGTGACGCGCCACGGCTCGACGCGCGAGTGGTGGACTTGCAGGGTGTTGGCCCGCAGGTCGAAGGTGACGTCGGCCTCGCTGAGGTACATCTTGGAGAAATATTCCTTGATGGTGTTGCCTTTGTAGCCGCAGGCGATGATGAAGTCGGTGATGCCGTGGTGGGCGTAGATCTTCATGATGTGCCAGAGGATCGGCTGCGAGCCGATGTCCACCATGGGCTTGGGCCTGACGGCGCTCTCTTCGCTGATGCGGGTTCCGAACCCTCCTGCCAGAATGACTGCTTGCATCGTGTTTCCTTTCGTTAAATGGCGTTGCCCCCATGTTTCGAACCACGCTAACGCAGCTTTTCGATTTCGTCCACCATGTAGCTGGTGAAAGGAATCGAGCAGGTCCAGCCGGGCGACACCGAGTTGAGCACGTGGAACGACTTCGCATCGCCCTGGAAGACAAAGTCCATCTCCAGGCTCTTCTTCTCCAGATTGAGCAGCTGGGCGCGGATGCCCGACGGACCCCAGTGCGTCAGCGTCGGCAGGTCGAGTCCGGTCGCCAGCACCTGCGACAACTTCACCAGGTGCGAGCGGCGGTATTTTTTCAACTCCTCGGCGGCCAGCCGCCGGAAGTCGAAATCCGCCTTGAGCATCAGCTGCGCCCCCAGCTTCGTCGTTTCGAGCCATTCGTCGAAATGGAAGTTTTCGGCGCCCTTGTACTGCTCGCGCCAGAAGGCCGGGATCGCCGTCGGGCCGATCTTGTGGTGGCCATCGGCCGTGACGGTGACGTGGACGCCGAGGAACGGGTTCTTCAGGTTCGGCACCGGATAAACGTTGGTCTTGAAGGTGCCGACCGGCTCGCTCGATTTGAGGTAGAGCCCCTTGAACGGCAGGATGGCGTAGTTTTTACCGAAGCCGAAGGCGTGGCCGACGCGATCGGCGTAGAGCCCGGCCGAGTTGATGACATAGCCCGCATCGAATTCGCGCGTCCTCGTCCAGACGCGGTTGCCTTTGCAGCGCACGAACGGCTCCGAAAAGAAGAATTCGATGCCCAGCGCCGCGGCATCCTGGCGGAACGATTCCATCACCGGCACCGGATCGGAGGTCGCCGTGTTCGGGCTCCAGAGCGCGTATTGGCAGGTCTTCACGCGCGGCTCGATCTTCTTCGCCTCCGCCTCCGTGAGCTTGTGCAGATCGACGCCGTTGTTTTTCGCGCGCTTGAGCAGCTCGTCGAGCGTCGCCAGCTCCGACTCGTCCTTCGCCACCACCAGCTTGCCGCACTCGTTCAGCGGCAGCTTGCGTTCGCGGATATGGTTTTTCAACACCGCGTTTCCCTCGCGCGTGAAGCGCGCCTTGAGCGAATTCGCGGTGTAGTAGAAACCCGCATGCAGCACGCCGCTGTTGCGCCCGCTGCCATGCATCCCCAGCTTCGGCTCCTTGTCCACCACGCACACCGATGCGCCGGGGTTGCGCCGCTTCAAATGCAGCGCCATGTTCACCCCGATGATCCCGCCGCCAATGACCAGATAGTCTGTCGTTTTCGCCGTCATAGTTTTCCTTTCGCCTATACCTTTGAAAAATCCGCACCGGTGCAATCGGTCACCAGGCATCCAAGGCCTTGCCGAATGCGATGTTCCCGGCACCGGACGAACCGGGGACGAGCAACACCTGGACCGCCTGTCGTTGGTTGGGTTCCAGCATTAATTCAAAGCCGACCAAGATGGTGCCCGGAGTGGGCGCATCGTAGGTCGTGGTGGGGGTGGTCGGCCAGGTTTTCAGCGCAACCGGAGCCGTCGTCTCTATCTTCAGCACCAGGGTTTTCCCATCCTTGGCCAAGGTGATGGTTTTTTCTCCCAGCGTGGGCTTGGCCGAAGTCAGCATGGTCCAGCGAACGGTCGCCGGTTTCCCTTCCGCCACCCACTCATCGCTCACCACCACGAATTTCTTATCGACGATGGCCACGCCGCGCTTGGCCGAACGGAGCTGGTTTTCATAGACCGACGAAATATCGGAAACGGCATGCATGAAACCGGGCTGGTCGGAAAACCGGTCGATCTTGGCATATCCCGTGACCCGCTGCAGCTGGTTGTCGATCGCCAGCGTGTTGTGCGCCAGGTTGTTCAGGCGGAAGATGGTCCAGCGCTGCGCGTCCTGGGTGCGGCCAAACAACTTGATTCCCTTCGACTCAAGCGATTCATAGTTCTGCGACCCGAAATCGGAAGCCCAGCGGACCCCGTCGGCCTCCATGACGAACGAGCCGACATCCATGTGCCCGTGGTTGACCGAGGGCGATCCGGCCTTGAAGCCCAGGTAGATGGCGTTCGGGTCGGTCCAGGAGGTGCGCATCAATGCCACCGGGTTGGCCCCCTGGCCCTGCCAGGCCTTCGCCTTGGGTTCAACCACCCGGTCGAGCGGCAGATCCTTGCCCCAAACCATGATGGCGGGCAAGAGGCGGTCGCGGGTAAACTTGGAATAGTCCCCGCTCTGCAGGTAGGTTTTCTCGACCCACAATTGCGAGGGATCGTTGTTTTTTTGGGCCAGCCAGAACATGGCCGGGCTCAGGTCTCCCCCCGCCCCGCAATCCCCCCAGTTGAAGCACCGCCCGGTCACCCCGGTCATGTGCTGTAAAAAGCCGGCCGTTTGCAGGAAGCCCGGGGATTGGCCGAGGCCGAAGTCGGAGGCGAAGACCGTTTCGATCGCGCTCAGGAACATCACGTTGAACGAGGTTCCGTAGCCCCAGTAGCCGTAGCCCTCCGGATAGGCGCCATCGGGTTTATATTCGCCCATCGACAACGGGATGCTCGCCAAGGCCCGGTCGATCATCTTTTTCGCAAGCTCGGGCTGCTCTTCGGCAACCGCCAAGGCGCCGTAGGCCATGCCGGCGTTGCATACCTGGTTCCAGTTGTTTGCCGATTTCAGCCAACCATTGTTTTTCGCTTCGAGCGATGGCTTCAGCCCCTTTTCGACGATGGCCTGGCGGATGACCGCTTTTGATTCGGCCGACAGCGCCGGATAGAGCCAGTCATACCCGATGGCGGTCGCCATCGTCATTTCGGCCACGTCGAGGAAGTGCGAGGGGTTCCAGTCGCTGAAACGGGAAACAGCCAGCAGTTCCTCTTCGCAGCGCCGGAAATATTTCTCCTCGCCGGTCATGCGCCAAGCATATGAAAGGTGGAAGATGCGGCGCAGGGCCTCGCGCGATTTGTCGAGCAGGCGGCGGCCAATCTGGATGCGTTCCACCTGCGGCAAGGCGATGATCTGGTCGCACTCCGCCAGGATGGCTGCGTGCATGTTCCGCCAGACCGCGCTGCCCGCGATCGCCTGCTCGATTTCGCGCTCCCCGCCCTTCAGCAGCAGGATGCGGGGATGCGGCTTATCGACCATCGTCTCCACGGAAACAGACGGCCCGGCGAAACCGGTTCCAACGAGACCGGCCAGCAGCAACAGGATCAGGATGCGTGTTGCGTGTTTCATGGTTTCACCGCGTGTTGTCCGTTCCCACCGCCGGTTGTAAGATACCGCGCCACAAACGCCGCGATCTCCTCGTACGAAACGCTCTCCACCAGCGCGAACGAAAAGGTGAAGGGAACGCTTTTGACATGGAAGCCAAATCCATCCTGATCTGTCCGCCCGAAGCCGAACACCGTCATGCCGCCCTTCTTGTACATCGGCCAATAGGTGTCGGCCAACGCATCCGGGCCGGCGTAGGCCAGGGCGATGCTGCGCCTGTTCTTCGGATCGCAGAACGCCACCCATTTGGGGCCGGGCACCGAACCGCGAAACGTCTCGGCGCACGACGTCTTCGTCCCGTCCGAAAAAAGCATGTGCTGGGTTTTCGGGTTGAAGGTGCCGCCGGGAGTGCCTTCGTAGAGCAGCCAGACCGGCGACGCAATGCGCGTGGCCGTCATCGTCGCATGCGTCGGATGGATGGCCCATTCCACCGCCCACGCACCGTCGGCGGCCGACGACCGGATCTTCGCCAGCGACGGCGACTCCAGCACCAACTCCGAGCGCCCGGTTTCATAGCCTGGATGGCCGAAGGTTTCGTAGCCCATGTTCGGAATGCCGCGGTAATGCCCCTTCGGCCCGCCCTTGGGCTTGTAGCCGATCCAGTCGTTGCCGTCGCGGTCGAGCAGGCTGGAAAAGCCGCAGCCCGCCTTTTGGTAAAGGTATGTCGCGCGCGCCGTCCTGATTTCGAACGCCGCCTGTCCCGCGTCGATGATCCCGTCTCTAATCTTGATTTCGTTGTTCATGGCACCTCGTGGTTTGCTTCAACTCAGTCTCGATGGAAAGGGGCGCGGGGACGCGAAGCGAGGCTTCCAAAAAGGAAGCAATGACCGAAGGGAATGGCAAAACCAAAAGCATTATTTAATAGGGCCGAGCCCTGCTCGATTATTCTGTCTTGAAAACTATTAGGTAAGGAACCGCAGGAATCAGACTTGGTGTTCTGAAATTTTCATATATACCATCAATATTTATCCTGATGGCGTATTGAGTGTTGGGTTGTAGAATCACTGGAAGCACACAAGTTCGTTTATCTGTTTGATAGTACGGACTTCCTGTAGTTTCGGGATATTGTCCATCTGGAGACGTACACCAAGACCATGAATGGGTGTGCATGTCTTGACTGAAGGTCACTCTAATCTCATTTGTTAAATGACTAATATTTGTACTTCCTGACATAGGCCAAGTTGAAACAACTGTGGGACGTAGAACAGATATTAGGCGATAGTAGTTCCTTGGGGTTATGGGCTCAAAAAAATACTTTTCTATAGTTCCGTTTCCATGTATTCCGGAAGTCAAATTCGTCCATGAGATTAGATCTGTTGATTGCTGAATCGTATACGAAAGTTCGGCTGTTGATTGGAATTCAATCATTACCGCATTCTTGATAGCTAACAGATTGGTTTGTTCTGCGAAAAGACATTGGAACAACGCGAAAACAACACCCAAAGCAATCTGAGTATATTTTTTCATATTTTTCATAAATCCTAGCAGTCAAGCATTGCTTCCGTCTGTCCCGCCGCTACCTGCGGCGATCCCGGTCACGTCCCAGGAAGCGCGGGAACTCTATCCGCAAATCCCGCTGGTTGGAAATACTGGGTGGAGGTTTTTATCGAAGAGTTTCTGACAACGACCGGCAGGAGGCCGATCTTGCCTTTCGCCAGCCCCTTCCCCCGCGCCCCCATCCTGCCGCGTTTTATAAACACCAAGCCGCGACGTGGCACGAAGCACCGACGATGCCTTGTGTGGGTTTCTTGGGAATCTTGGTGGCTTGGTGTTTATTTCCGATTCGCGCTTGAGCAGACAACGATTGTGATGCCGCACTGGGTCGGGCGGAGTGTCCCACTCCGCCGCGGACGGCTGGGGACAGCCGTCCCTACCAAGAATCCAATCTTGGTGGCTTGGTGTTCATTTCCCCATGGGGATCGGCGGAAGGCCGGGACTACAGGCCTAGCATTTCGGGATGCAGCCCGCGGCCGGCGAGGTCCTTGCGGATCTCTTCGAGGTAGACGGAGTTCATGACGATGACGACGTCGGGCTTGTATTCCTCCAGGAACGCCGGGCCGACATAGGGCATGCCGATGCCGGGAATAAAATTGCCCTGCATGTGCGGGTTGATGTCGCAAACATGGGCAATGGCCCCGAGGTCGGAAAACTGCGTGAGGAAGCCGACGGATTTCGACCCCCCGCCCCAGACGACGACCTTCTTGCCTGCGGCCTTGAAGGCCTCCAGCCGGATGCGCCACGCGGCGAGCTGGAGGTTGATCTTTTCGACGAAGGTCTTGGTCTTGGCCTTGAGCTCCCCGATGGATTCCTCGAGCGGATGGATCTTCGTGGAGATGCCGGCGCACGGCTTGGCTTCGATGAAGAGGTATTGCTTGTCGTATTCCAGGTAGAGGTCGAGCACCTCGAAGCCGTTGAGGCGGAAGAGGCGCGCGAGCGAGCCGGGGCTGAGGTAGGTGCAGTGTTCGTAGAAGATGTCCCAGAACGCCTGGATGTCGAGGATGCGCACGACGCTGGGCACTTCGAAGAAGAGCACGGGCGCGGTCTCCTTGATGGAGGCGCGGATGGTTTCCATGAAGCCGCAGGTGTCGTGGATGTGCTCGAGCGTATGGCGGCAGGTGATGCAGTCGGCCTCGATGCCGCCATGCTTGCTGGAATAAAACTCCTTGATGAAGCGGACGTTGGGCACCTCTTCGCCGCGACCGGGAACCCAGGCGGGGTCGATGCCGACGCCACGGTTGTTGCCGAGCTTGCTGATGAGCCGGATGAAGTCGCCCTTGCCGCAGCCGATCTCGACGACCTGCTTTTCGCGGATGCCGTATTTGTTGATGAAGCGCTCGGTGACGCCGGTGATGAATTTGACGAAGGTGGGCGAAAAGCCCTGTTGGTCTTCGTAGCCCTGCGTGTAGTAGTCGATCGACGTGTCGAAGGCGCTGTTGAAGACAAAGCCGCAGGAGTTGCAGAAGGTCAGCACGATGTCCTGGCGCGGAATGGCGAGCGCCTGCTCACGGTTCTTGATGGTGACGAGGCTTTGCGTGGGGGCGTTGCGGATCGTGAAGAAATCCTCCAGATCCTTTTGAAGGCAGTTGGGGCATGCGATGTGTTTCATAGGGGCTCCGGGGAAGGGGAAAAGGGGGAAAAGGGTTAAAGGGTGAAAGAGTGAAAGAGTGAAAGAGTGCAAGAGTGAAAGAGTTAAAGGGTGAGAGAGTCTAAAAGTCTAAAGGTCGAAGGTCGAAGGTCGGAAGGTCTAAAGGTCGATGGGTTAAAGAGTGCAAGAGTGAAAAGCCCGGAAGGCCGGGGAACGGCCTTCCGGGCTTAGCGGCTAGATCCAATCGAGGTTTTTATTGAGCCGTCCTTGTTCCATGTGGCGGGCAAGGGTCTTGAGGCGGATGAACTGCGACTCGCGGAACTTGGGGTCGTTGAAGGCCATGGCCACGAGGTTTTCCTTCACTTCGCTGATGGTGTTTTCCAGACTCCAGATGGGCTGGTGGTCGGGCGCCAGCTTTTTGAAGAGGTCGAAGTTGACGCGGTACGACCGCTTGTCCGGCGGCGCTTCGGTATTGACCGACACCTTGGCGCCAGTAATCTGGCGCGCGATCGCCTCGGCCAACGGCTTGACCTGCGTGTTCCATTCGGTCGAGCCGGTGTTGACGGCCAGGAAGGCGCCGCCGTTTTCGGCCTTACGCAAAACACCCCATTCGAACGCGCGGGCCATGTCCTTGGTATTGATCATCGGCCGCCACGGCGTGCCGTCGCTCAAAATCCCGATCTCCTTGTTGATGAGCGCGCCGGCGACAAAGTCGTTGAGCACGAGGTCGAGGCGCAGGCGGCTGGTGAAGCCGCAGGCGGTGGCGAAGCGCAGGCAGGTGACGGTGAATCCGCCACCGGCCAAGGGCTTGAGATCCTTTTCGGCGGCGACCTTCGAACGGGCGTAGGCGGTGAGCGGGTTGAGTTCGTCGTCCTCCTTTTTCGGGAATTCGCTGGCCGCACCGTACATGCTGCAGCTCGACGCGTAGACGAATTTAGCGACGCCCTTGCGCTTGCACATTTCGGCGAGGCGGATGGCGGCGCGGTAGTTGACGTCCATCGTCACCTGCTCGAACTGGTTGCCCATCGGGTCGTTCGAGATCGCGGCCAGGTCGACCACGGCATCGACGCCGTCGAGCAGCGCTTCGGGAAACCTGCGGATGTCGCCGAACACCTGGCGGTCGAGCTTGGTCTCCGGCAGGTAGGCGGCATTGCTCAAGCAGTGCGCGAAGTAGCCGATGTCGAAGCCGATCAGCTCCGCCTTCGGGAAGCTTTTCCGGAACTGGTCCGTTACGCTCGGGCCGATGTAGCCCAGGTTGCCTACGATGATGATCTTCATGCGTTCTTTCCTTTCGTGTTGTTTTTCTTAAACGTCGAAAAAACGAGCCAACCCAGCAAGCCGCCAAGCAGGCTCCCCGTCGTGTTGTAAACCAGATCCAGTGCGCACGGCACGCGCATGTAGACATAGCACTGGAGCCCTTCGATGATCCCGCTCGCCAGCAGCCCAGCCAACAGCGGCGCGAAAACGGCCACCGTCTTGCGCCGCTCCATGCGCACGGGTAGCAAAATGTAGACCAGGAACCCCAGCGGCGCGAAACCGGCAATGTTGAACAGGCAGTCGCTCAGCGCGTAGGCGGCGGGGTCGGAGGTGATGAAAATGTTGCGGTAGCGCAGTGGCGCCCAGCCGTCCGGCAAACCGGAAAAACCGTGGACGAAAAGCGGTTCCGCCACGGGTTGGCCGGCATGCAGCCGCGC
>JBGSLE010000115.1:0-11809 GCA_041740875.1 Pontiella sp.
ATTCCCCGGCACGCGCGCGTTCCTGCCCTCCTTCGCGGTGCAGTGGATTGCGGCCATCCCGCACTATTTCGAGATCAGCGGCGATTTCCAAACCCTGGAAAAACTCTATCCGGCCGCAGTGGACAACATGCGCTGCTTCGATGCCGACCTGTGCGAAGACGGCCTCTGCATGAACCCGACCCGCTGGAATTTCATCGACTGGGGCTATCGCGGCTCCTCCACCGGTTTCCGCGAGGAGCGGGAGCACTACAATGAAATGGATCCGGCGCTCAGCTTTTTCTACCTCAAGGCGCTTGGGTCGATGGTCCTCTGGGCCACGCTGCTCGGCAAGGAGGGCGACGCGGCGCGGTGGCGGGGCGAGCAAGCGGCCTTCCATGCAAAGATGGAGCGTTTCCTGCAACAGGTGGCCGGGCGTCCGTCCGACTGGGCGACGATCGGCTACCACGCCGCCGCCTTGGCGCTGGAGAGCGGATTGCTGGACGATCCCGGCCGCAAAGCGGCGTGCGTGGTGTTCCTCCGTCAGCACATCCTCTCCTGTTTTCCCAACAACCCGGCGGCGCCGCGCCTCTACGACCCGACGGTCGAGACCGCGCAGCTCATCACGCCCTTCTTTTTCCACCACGTCTTTCCCGCGCTGATCGGGGCGGGCGAAATGGAATTTGTGCTGGAGCAGATCCGCGTTTGCTACGGCTGGGCGCTGGAGGAGGGATTGACGACGTGGCCGGAGGTCTTCGACCTGCGCTGGAGCCACTGTCACCAGTGGTCCGGCTGCCCGACATGGATTCTTTCCCGCCATGTGCTCGGCCTCCATCCGCGCTTCGACCTCGGCGACGGCCACTACGAACTCCGGCTCGAATCCGGCGGACTGGAGCGGGCGGAGGGCGTTGTCCCCGTGCCGTTCAGCGCAAGGAGAGTGTCGGTCAGCTGGCGGCGCACGGAGGCGGGCATTGAATACCAGTTGGCGGCCTCGTCGCCGATCTGGCTGCATGTGCCCGGAGCCGCCCAGCCGCAACGGATCGAGGCGGACTACAGGACGGTTCTTCCGTAGGGGAGGGCGCTTCAGGCGAGGGATTGCAGGCGGTAGGCGGAGGCGGTCTGGCCGGTTTCGCGGTGGAAGGCCCGGCAGAACGAAACAACGCCGGAAAAGCCGCAGGCGGGCGCGATCTCCAGGATGTTCATGTCCGTCGTCCGGAGCAGCTCTTGCGCTTTGTTGATGCGGCAGCGGGAGATCTCCTTGGCGATGGTGCTGCCGATGGCCTGGTCGAACTCGGCATAGACCTGGGCCCGCGACATGCCGGTCTGCTTGATGACGGTCTCCACGTTGATCGGCTTGTCGAAATGGTCCCAGATGTACCGGATCGCCTTGGCGATGACGGCGTTTTCGACCGCCGGGATGTCGGTGGAGCGCCGCAGGACGACGCCTTTGGGCGGGCTCAGCAGCAAGGATTCGGTTTTTCTCTTGCCGCTGATGATTCCGTCGAGCATGCGGCCGGCGTTGTAGCCGAGGGTGTGCAGGTCGCAGTCCACGCTCGAAAGCGGGATGGGGGCGAAATCGCAGATCAGCGGGTTGTTGTCGGCCCCCAGCACCGCCACCTCCTCGGGAACGGGGATGCCGGCGTCGATGCAGGCATAAAGCACCATGATGGCGGAGTCGTCGTTCTGCGCCATGACGGCCAGCGGCTTCCGGGCGGCTTCCAGGTATCCGACGAGCCAGTCGCGCACCTCGCCGTAGGAGCGGGTCTTGGTGCGGATCGGGTTTTTCCATTTCTGGAAGCGGACCGGCTCCGGACTCTTTTTCAGGGCGGCCTCGAACCCGGCGCAACGCTCTTTCTCCAGGGTGCTGTTGTCGAAGAAGACGAAGGCGAAGTTGCGGAAGTTCCGTTCCAGGAAATGCTCGGCCCCCATGGCCCCGGTCCGGGCGTGGTCGCCGATGAGCACCGGATAATGGTCCTGCAGGGCGTAGCCGATCCCCACGGTCGGCAGGTCGAGGGCCTTGATGTACGGCAGGTAGCGGGAGTTTTCCTCGTTGAGCAGGGTGATCACCCCGTCGCCCTCCCAATGCTCCGGCATGGTGTTGGTCCGGGCCATGCTGGCATCCAGGATCCAGCCCGCCTCGTGCGCATATTGCGCGATGCCTTCATGGATTTTGGAGTCGTACCACTCCAGCGCCATCAGCACGCGTGGACGGCCCGAAAATGCGCACATTCCGGTTTTTCTCGATTCGGTTTTCTTGCCGGCCATGAAAAGATCCTCGCTTTGATTCGCGAAGGATGGTGCCATGGAATATACCGTTTGTACAAATCGATTAACCATTTGTTTTGGCTGTCCGGCCGGAACCGCCAGGCGCGCACCTTCGGTATGTGGAATAATTAGATAATAAACATTGAACCTAAATAGCATTATGTTCTAATGGATCTACATAGGCCGATCAACCGGGCGGGAGTGCGTGGTGTTGGCTCCTATTCCGAATAACCGAAGCATAGGTGTTGTTTTGTGAAGCGAATGACATGGATCTTCATTTTGACGGCGACGCTCGCGTTGCATGCGGCGGAATATGCCGCAGACACGCGGACACCGGTGCGGATTCCCTATGCGCAGGATCTCAACGAGGAGATGCTCTACTACCTCTTCGAGTGGGGGGATGGCACGGTTGCTCCAAGTTCGCTCAAACGTTCCGGCATCCACGGCTTCATGGAGCACCAATACGCCAAGCCGGGTTCCTACCAAGGCCGTTTCCGCGCGGTCAGCGTGGGCGGCAGGCAAAGCGAGTGGACGCCGTTTTCGGTGACGGTGGACGGCGCGGCGCGCAACGGCGGACCGGTGGTCGCTTCGCGCGGCGCGTGGTCGGGCGGGATTGCGGAGCACTATTGGGAGCGCCAGGCTTGCGAATTGAAGCTCGATGGCTGGCATGCGCTCGACCAGCTGGTTCTCGAAAAGAAGCCGGGGACGGATTTCCCTTCGCATTTCCGCATCGAATATTCGATCAACGGCGGCAAAACCTGGCACAAGCTCAACACCGCCCAGTGTCTCTTTTTCCCCGATCCGGGAGACCAGCGAGTGGCTTTTTCCTTCAACGGGGTGGCGGCCAACGCGGTGCGGCTGCTTGTCACCCGGTCGGTGCCGGGCCACGAGGTCGGTCTCGGAAAAATGGAGCTGACCGGTTCGAAGGAGCTGCTCTTCGACTGCTCGGATCGCGGCCCCTTCATCGCCGGGCTCAACAACCTGTGGCTGGCCTACGGCAGCGCCGTCAACGAAGTGCATCTGGATTACGCCACCTGGGGCCAGAGCAAGCGCCCGTTCGAATCGGGCGTCAGCTACCTGGGCAACGCCGAATGGATGGCGTGGGACGCGCTGCAAATGGGCTGGACGAACAGCCGCGAACTGCAGGAGCTGCGCGCCAAGTGGCTCGACTATCCGCTCGATCCGGACGGCTACGTCTGGGCCTGCCCGGCCGATCCGCGCCACCTCTTCCACAACCGCCACTACGACAACAACGCCTGCTACATCAACGGCGTCGTCCACTATCTTTTGCAGACCGGCGACGACGCCTTCCTGCGGCACACCTGCGCCACGACGGGCCTCGCCAACCTGGAAAAAATCCGGCTGGCGATGCGCTACCAGCTCGAAACGCTCGGCGGAACCAACGGCGTGCTGACCATCGCCGACCCGGAGGTCAATGGAACCGCCGCCGGAAAGTCCGGCAACTATTGGGACTACTACAAGTTCGGCTATCAGTCGGCGTTCGACAACGCCGAGTTCTACCGCTCGCTGCAACGCATGGCGCGGCTGGAGCGATCGCTGGGCAACGGCTCCAAGGCGGCGGAGTTCGAGGCGCTGGCCGCCCGGACAAAGAAAAAGTACAACGAACTGTTCTGGAACGACGCAACCGGCCGCTACATCGGCTGCATCGACGCCAACGGCGTCCGGCGCGACTACGGCTTCACCTTCGTCAACCTGCATGCGCTCGCCTGCGGCCTGGCCGATCCGCCGCAGGCGCGCCGCATCCTCGAATGGCTCGATGGCGAACGCATCGTGGCGGGCGAAAAATCGACGGGCAAGGACATCTACCATTTCAAGATCGGCCCGCGCTCCAACACGATCGACATGGCCACCGTGCCCGAGTGGGTCGAAACCTGGGGCGGCGAGCTGGATCCGGCGCGGCAGGGCCGCTACGGCACGCAGATCCAGAACGGCGGCGTGATCTTCTACACCTCCTACTACGACCTGGGCGCGCGCCTGAAATACCAGGGCATCGACGGCGCAATGCGGCGGCTGAAGGCCATCATGGATGAATTCGAGCAGGACGAGATTCGCCGGATCGACAGCAACCACGTCGGCCACACGCTGATCCTCGGCGTACTGCTCTGCTTCCCCGAGAGCGGGCTCGTGCCCATGTTCTACCTCGACGGCATCCTGGGGCTTGAACCGATCGCCGACGGATTGCGGATCGCGCCCTCCCTGCCGTCCGGCTGGGGCTGGGCGTCCGTGAAGAGCTATTGGTTCAAGGGCCGGGAATATGCCATCCGGGCCGACCGGTCGGTTCGCCTGCCGCGCGTCCGCGAGGACGGCGCGCGCACCATGGTCGTGGTTCCGGCGGACGGAACGTACCTCCTGTCCGGCGACGGCAAGCTTCAACGATTGAACGTGGAGAAATAGACCGATGCGCAAACTGGGTATCCTTGCTTATGCGGTGGCGGTCGCGGCCTGTGCGCGGGCGGCGGAGCTGCCGGTCTGGTTCGACACCTTCCAGGCCCCGCTCGAAAGCCGGGCCGGCTGGCAGACCTTCCGCGCCGCCTATGCGCTTGGGTTCGTCGACGATCCCTCGCTGGCGGGCGGCCGCGCCATGAAGGCCTCGGTCTGTTTCTCGAAAGAGACCACCGAGGCGGTCCTGATCTGGCGTTTCCCCGACGTGCAGATGAAGAAATTCCGGTTGCGGGCGATGGTGCCTGCGGAGATCGGGGATGCCGAAGTCTATCTGCGCTTGGTCACCAACGACACCCGGGGCGACGCGCTCTTCTTCAAGCCCTATCTGGACGGTACCGCCACCGGCGAGCTGTCCATCCACACCCGCGAAGGGGAAAAGGTCCAGCCCGCTTCGCCGCTGCCGGCCGGGCAGTGGGTGGTGTACGAAGCGGAGCTGGCGGAGGATGTCTTCCACGAGCAGAAAAAACAGCCGGCGGCCCATCCGGTCCAGGACTTCGCGCTGATGAACACCGCGCGCGGCGCGCTCAAGCTCAGTGCGGAGAGCCGCCCCGCGACGGAGGCGTTCTTCATCTCCTTCCAGGTGCCGGGCGATTCCCCGCTTATGGGCCGCGAACTCGAAATACTCGTCGATTTTTCCGAGATCTACTGATGCCGCCGTCGTCTTGTAAATCCCCGGTATGCACAGTTGGAAACATAAGGAGTGCAAGATGGAGATGCTAAAATGGGTGGCGGTCGCGGCGGCAAGCGTACTCTCCTCCGTCGCGGCGCAGAGGCCGAATATCGTCGTCATCCTTGCCGACGACATGGGCTATTCCGATGTGGGCTGCTACGGGTCGGAAATCCGCACCCCGAACCTCGACGCCTTGGCGCAGGAGGGGGTTCGCTTCACCCAGTTCTACAACGCCGCCCGCTGCTGCCCGACCCGCGCCTCCATCCTGACCGGGCTCTATCCCCACCAGGCCGGAATGGGGGCGATGGTCGGCGACTCGGCCGCGAACGAAGCATTTCCGGCGTACCAGGGCTATCTGGGCCGCGATTGCGTGACGCTCGGCGAAGCGATGGCGCTGAACGGCTACCATACCATCGCCTCCGGCAAGTGGCACGTCGGGGATCAGCTGGAGGAGATGTTGCCGCACCGGCGGGGCTTCGAGCGGTCGTTCATGACGCCCGGCGGGGCGGGTAGTTTTTTCCGGTTGGGCGGCGAGGGCGGACGGATTGCGCCGTACAAGCTGGACGGGCAGGACCGGATGCCGGAACCCGGTTTCTACGACACGGATGCGGTGTTCGGTTTTGCGGTGCGCTTCATCCGGGAACGGCCCGCCGGAAAGCCGTTCTTCGCCTATGTGGCGCCCCGCGCGCCGCATTGGCCCCTGCACGCCAAGCCGGAGGATATCGCAAAATACAAAGGAGCCTACGACTGCGGCTGGGACGAGATCCGCGAACGCCGCCACCAGCGGCAGATCGAACTCGGGTTGGTCTCTGCGGAGTGGAAGTCGGCCCTGCGTAGCGACGGGGACGGCAGCGTGCCGGCCTGGGAGTCGCTGTCGCCCGAAAAGCAGAAGGAGATGGCGGCGAAAATGGCGGTCTATGCCGCGCAGGTCGACTCGCTAGACCAGAATGTCGGCAAGCTCGTCGCCTTCCTCAAGGCGGAACGGTTGTTCGACGACACGCTGATCCTCTTTCTTTCCGACAACGGGGCCTGCGCGGAACCGAATGAAAATCCATTTGGCCGCGATTGGAAAAACGGCAAGGGCGGGCCGGTCGGTTCGGCGGAATCGTTCGAGAGCTATGGCCGCGCCTGGGCGGAGGTGAGCAATACGCCGTTCCGCCTCTGGAAGGAAAAGGTCCACGAGGGCGGCACGGCGACTCCGCTGATTGCATCGTGGCCGCGCGGGATCCGTGCGAAGGGTTCCGTGAACCGCCAGCCCGGGCATGTGGTGGATGTCATGGCCACCCTGCTGGATCTTGGCGGTGGCACATATCCGCAGGAATACAACGGGCACCGGATCGTGCCGCCCGAAGGCCTTTCGTTTGCGCCCGTCTTCCGGGGGCTTGCCCGCACGGAGCACGAGACGATCGCCTGGGAGCATTTTTCCAACCGCGGCCTGCGCGCCGGAAAATGGAAGCTGGTTTCGTGCTCCCCGGACAACTGGACAAACGCCAAGCCGGGGCCGTGGGAGCTGTACGACCTAGAAGCCGACCGCACGGAGATGAACAACCTGGCTGCGGCGATGCCGGAAAAGACCGCGGAACTGGCGGCGCGGTACGGCGAATGGGCCCGCCGCGTCGGAGTCGTCGAAAACACCATGGACTGGCGCAAGAAAAAATAGAACGGGAACACCATGAAACCATTCCATCTTCTGGGCGCGCTGTTCCTGGGCACGGCCTGCCTGGCCGGTCCGCCGAACATGGTTTTCATCATCGCCGACGACCTTGGCTATTCCGACCTCGGCTGCTACGGCGGGGAGGCGGCCACGCCAAACCTCGACCGGCTGGCGGCGCAAGGAGTGCGCTTCGGGCAGTTCTACAACTGCGCCAAGTGCGAGCCGTCCCGCGCCGCGCTGATGAGCGGGCACCGCAACACGCCGCAGGTCGGCTTCTTCGCCGAGCGCGCCAAGAGCTTCCTTCCCGCCGTGCTCAAGGAGCAGGGGTACCGCACGCTGATGTCCGGCAAGTGGCACGTCTCGCGCCACCCGCTGGACCGGGGCTTCGACCGCTTCTTCGGCCACGAGGAGGGCGGCAGCGACTATTGGAGCGGTTCCGGACGCCTCCAGCTGGGGCGCGAACCCTACGCCCCGGGCGAAGGCTACTACAGCACCGATGTCTTTACCGATTTCGCCCTGCGGTTCCTCGACGAGGCGAAGCGGGAGAACGACGCCCAGCCCTTTTTCCTCTACCTTTCCTACACCGCGCCGCACGATCCGCTCCAGGCGCCGGAGCGGGAGATCGCCAAGTACCGCGGCACCTACCTGCAAGGCTGGCACGAGGTGAAGCACCGGCGGCTGGAAAAGGTGCGCGAGCTCGGCCTCGTGCCGCAGGAGACCCGCCGCACCGAATGGCCGCAAAACCTGCCGCGCTGGGCCGACCTGACCGAAGGGCAAAAGCAAATGGAAGATCTGCGCATGGCCACCTACGCCGCCATGATCGACCGCATGGACCAAAACATCGGCCGCGTCGTCGAATGGCTCGAAACGAATGGCGAAAAGGCCAACACGCTCATCGTCTTCATCAGCGACAACGGCGCCAATCCGTTCGACCGCGGCTCGGAAGAGATGGCCAAGGCGGGCATCCCGCCGGGCGGGCCGGGTTCCCGCTGGTCGCTGGGCACCGCCTGGGCGCATGTGGGCAACACGCCGTTCCGGCTCTACAAACGCAACCAGCACGAGGGCGGCCTCTGCGCCCCGATGATCCTCAACTGGCCGGGCGCGGGCTACGCGGCCGGATCGGTCAGCCAGATGCCGGTGCATATACTCGACTTCCTGCCCACCTTCCATGCGCTGGCCGGCGGCACTCAGCGGCCGGAGGGCATCGAGGGAACCGATCTCTCCACCCTCTGGAAAGCCGGCGCGCCAACGCGCGACTTCGAAATGGCGGGCTACCTCGTCGACCATCGCTTCATCCGCCGCAACGAATGGAAGCTCGTCTCCGCCGATGGCGAAGCCTGGGAGCTGTTCAACCTCGCCGCCGATCGTTCCGAAACGCAAAACCTCGCCGCGAGCCGTCCCGAAATGGTGCAGGAACTCGAAGCGCGCTGGCAGGCTTGGTATTCCGGTATTTCCAAGGAACCCTTTCTCGACCGCAATGAATCGGAAAAGAAGCGGAGCCAACGCGCCGCATCCCACATGGGAGACCTCGGCAGCGGCGTGCGCTACCAGCCCGTGGAGCTGCCTGCATCCGGATCCGCCGCCGATTCAACCAAGACACCCCGGAGAAAAAAATGAAGACGATGGCTAGATGGATGTTCTTTGCAGCCGGGTTCCTGTGCGCCGTTGCGCCGATCGGAATAGCGGCGGCTGGCGGGGCGCCGTCCGGTTTCGTCGGCGTGGAGCAGGATTCCGCAGGCATCTGGTGGTTCACGTCGCCGGACGGGAAGCCGTTCCTCTCGTTTGGAATCAACCACGTCGAACCGGTTTACTGGCAGTCGCCCAACAACAAGGCCTTTGTGCTGGATACCTACGGACCGGAGCTTTTCGCGCCGGACGGAACCTTTCGCGACGGTTCGCCGGCGGCGGATCGCTGGGCGCAACGGGTGGCGGAGAGTTTCCAGTCATTGGGGTTCAATACCTTCGGGTTCCACACGTCGCCGTTGCAGAGCCTGCGTTCGGCCGGTTCGTTGTACCATGTGGTCCTCCTGGACATTCCGGTGCCGTGGGGCTGGAACATGTCCCGGACGGAACTCGTGCGCGCATTCCAGCGGCGGCCCACGGATGTCTTTGCGGAGGATTTCGCGGCCGTCGCGCGGGCCAACGCCGCGGAAGTGGCCAAGCCGCGCGCCAACGACCCGCAGGTGCTGGGCTATGTCTACACGGACGGTCCGCCCTGGACGGTGGAGGACGACAAGAACCAGAGCCTCCATGCCAAGCTCTCGGACGCGGAGAAAATTGTCCATCCCTGGTGCCTGGCGCTGATGTCCCTGCCTGCGGAGGCACAAGGCAAGCAAGCCTGGCTGGCAATGATGCAGGAGCGCTATTCCTCGCCGGAGGAGGCGGGGAAGACGTATGGGGCCAGCGCAAAAAGCTGGGATGATCTTGCCGCCCGCACCGCATGGGCTTCGGTCGTTGATGCGGCAAAGGCGGCGCAGGACAGCCGGATGTTCCTGGAACGGATCATGCGCCAGTGGTATGCCGTCCGGCGCGATGCCATCCGTCAATACGACCGCAACCACCTGATCCTCGGCGACAAGCTCAACATGAACCGCGATTCAAGATTCCCGGCGGAACTGATCCGGAATCTGCATGTGATGCGCGAGTACGTCGATGTGGTCAACGTGCAATACTACGGGGTATTCGGCAGCCAGCGCGAAACGCTGGAGCTGCTCTACCGGGAAAGCCAAAAGCCGATACTCAACGGCGACACCACCTTCAATCCGATGTGGAAGGACGACGATCCGGACATGGCCGGCTATTACCGCCAGCTCGGCGGGACCTTCGAAGCCGAGCTCCGGAAATTGTTCTCCTTGCCCTATTTCATCGGCTGGCACCATTGCGGCTATATGCGCGGCCTCCGGCTTCCATACCGTTCCGCCCTGGAGAGTGGCAACCGGTCGGCTGCCGCCGACTACGAGAAGAAGGGCCGCACGTTCCGCGAAGGTTTTTTCACCGAATCCGAGGAACCGATCAAGCCGCTCACCGTCCCCTTGGGACGGGCGATTTCCAGCTGCGAAGTGCTGCACCGCGCTTCGAGCACTTCGGACAACCAACGGAAAAAGGAGATGCAATGACGACCATGCAACGGAGACTAATCCTATGCGCCATGGCCATGGTCGCGCCGGCGAGCCAAGGCAAGCACCTGTTCATTCTTTCCGGGCAGTCCAACATGGCCCGGCTTGATCCGGCCGCATCCTTCACCCCCACGGTCGAGCAGGCCTTCGGCAAGGAGCAGGTCATCGTGGTGAAGGATGCCATGGGCGGACAGCCGATCCACCGCTGGTACAAGGAGTGGCGGGCTGCCGATGGCACCCGGCCCGAATCGACCGGCGACCTCTACGACCGGCTGATGGCGAACGTGCGTCCCGCCATCGCGGGGCAGGAGATCGAGAGCGTCACCTTGGTCTGGATGCAGGGCGAAAACGATGCCCGCCAAGGCGACGGCGAGGTCTATGCCGACAGCCTGCGCGGCTTGCGCAGCCAACTGGCCGCCGATATGGGGCGGACGGAGGTTTTTTTCGTCATCGGACGGATCAGCGATTTCGACCTTCCCAACCAGCGCTTTCCCCACTGGACCAAGGTGCGCGAGGCCCAGGTGGCGATGGCCGATGCCGACCCGCTGGCCGCATGGGTGGACACCGACGACCTGAACGACGGGGTGAATGAAAAGGGCAAGGAGATCCGCAACGACCTCCACATGTCCGTCGCCGGCTACGAGGAGATGGGACGGCGTTTTGCCCGGGCCGCCATCGCCCTGATCCAAAACAAAGCGCCGCAGGGCAGGGGCGCGGCAGGTGGGGGAAAACGAACCGACCGGCCCAACATTGTCTTCATCCTGGCCGACGACCTCGGCTGGGCGGACGTGGGGTTTCACGGTCCCGACATCAAGACGCCGAACATCGACACGCTCGCCGCCGCAGGCGCCAGGCTCGAATCGTTCTACGTCATGCCCGTCTGCACGCCGACGCGCTGCGCGCTCATGACGGGGCGCTACCCGATCCGCTATGGCCGGCAATACAATGTGCTCCGCCCGGGATCGCAAGTGGGGCTGTCGCTCGACGAACGCCTGCTGCCGCAAGCCCTGCGCGAGGCCGGCTACGCCACCGCCCACGTCGGCAAGTGGCATCTCGGCGAATTCGATCCGGCCTACCAGCCCCGGCAGCGCGGCTTCGACCACTCGTACGGGCTGCGCTTCGACCAGAAGCGTTTTACGCACAAACCGTCCGGCGGCGACGACATGCAGCGCAACGGCGAGCCTTGCGCGGACGAAGGCTGGCTCACCGACCTGCTGACCAGGGAGGCGGTGCGTATGATCGAACAGCGCGACGCGTCCAAGCCGCTCTTCCTCTATGTTGCCTTCCATGCGCCGCACACGCCGCTGGAATGCCCGCCCGAATACATTAAGCCCTACGCCCACCTCGGGCCGACCCGCGGCATCTACGCGGGCATGGTCGCTGAGATGGACGTGGGGGTCGGCCGCATCGTGGCGGCCGTCGAACAGCAGGGCCTGCGCAAAAACACGCTCTTCATCTTTTCCAGCGACAATGGCGGATTGACCGTCAAGGGCGACATCGCCAGCAACGGCCCGTTGCGCGGCGGCAAGGGCTCGCTCTACGAAGGGGGTACGCGCGCGGTTTCGTTTGCCACGTGGGACGGCCGCATTGCGGCGGGGTCGGCCATTACCGCGCCGCTGCACATGGTGGACTGGTATCCCACGCTGCTGAAACTGGCGGGCGCGG
>JBGSLE010000116.1:0-5253 GCA_041740875.1 Pontiella sp.
CGATCCGCCAACAAGCGCCTCCGATCCCGCGGCGGCGACCGCGCCGCCGGCTTCCCCGCCCCGCTCGTCCTCGACCAGCCGGCCAACACCAACGCCAATTAGGTTCCGCGGCTCATTTCACCCTAACCTTCTTCCTCGCCACACTTGCCGGGACTCCCGCCTCTGGCTATCGTGTTGCGGCAGTTGGGTTTTCCAGGGGGTGGCGTGAGCACGAAGTTTTTTACCAACGAGGGGTCGAACACGCTCTTGAAGAAGTTCGAGGGCGTGTTCGAACACCATACCGATATCGCGTTTTTCGATGCGCCAGCCTTCGCTGCCACCACCTATCCCCGCATTGTCGTGATGTCCAAACGTGTAATCGCGACGCACCCGCCGCGTTCGCAGCAACAGGACGGCCGCGACGGCTGCGTCGCGCCTATGTTTCAGCACATCGGGAAACGGGCGGATCACATCCCAACGCTGGAAAAGAAAAGCCCCGCCGCCCCCGCCCCTCTGAGCCGAATGCGGTGGCGGCACTCTATTTTACTATAACAAATACATATCAATACGGGATGTGTTTGGATTCATAGTGCCTATACCGAAAATTTATTCTCGTCCTTGGTTATATAATTGATATAAGAACCAGCCTTCCGGGGGTGGCGGAATAGCATGGCCGCCACCGCAGGAGTCGAAAGGGAAACCGATAAATGAAAATAAAACAACTGACGGTATTTTTGTCCCTCGCCGGCTTCGCCGCCTGCGGGGAGCCCAAGCCCAACATCCTGTTCATCGGGGTGGACGACCTCAAGCCGATGCTCGGGTGCTACGGCGATCCGGACATCTTGACGCCGCACATCGACAAGCTCGCATCGAAGGGAACGGTCTTCCTGAACAACGCCTGCCAGCAGGCGGTCTGCGCGCCGTCGCGCGCCAGCCTGATGACCGGCACCTACCCCGACACCACCAAGGTCTACGACCTCAAGACGCAGATGCGCGAGGCGAAGCCCGACACGCTGACGCTGCCGGAATATTTGCGGCGGCACGGCTACGAGACCACCGGCTGCGGCAAGATCTACGATCCGCGCAGCGTCGATGACTCCTTCGACGCGCCGTCGTGGAGCCAGCCCTTCCTTCAAAACGTCCCGTCAGAATACCTCGCCCAGGGTTTCGACAAGTCGGAAGGCGGCTACCATGACCCCGAAGTGAAAAAGCAAAACATGGCGCTTAAGGAATACCTCAAGGCCAACGGCATCAAGAAGAGCGATAAAAAGGCGACCGAAGCCGCATCACAGCAGTTCCCCAAGGTCAAGCCGCTGACGGAATGCCTCGATCTGCCGGACGATGCCTACGACGACGGCGCCTTCGCCAACTGCGCGATCGCCCAGATGGAAAAACTGGCCAAGGGCGGCAAGCCGTTCTTTCTGGCTGTCGGCTTCAAGAAGCCACACCTGCCGTTTGTCGCGCCTGCAACATACTGGGATCTCTACGACCCGGCAAAAATCCAGCTCGCCCCCTTCCAAAAATTGCCCGCAGGTGCGCCGGAGTTCGCCTATCAGGATTCGTGGGAAATCCGTGGGAGCTATTCCGGAGTGCCGCTCGAAGGCCCCATCCCGGAGGCGATGCAGCGCGAGATGATCCACGGCTACCGCGCCTGCGTCTCCTACACCGACGCGCAGATCGGCAAGGTGCTCGCCAAGCTGGACGCGCTGGGACTGGCGGAAAACACGATCGTCGTCCTGTGGGGCGACCACGGCTGGCACCTCGGCGACCACGGCATGTTCTGCAAGCACACCAACTATGAACAGGCCGTTCGCTCTCCGCTCATCTTCGCCACGCCCAAGCAGAAAACCAAGGGCGCCAAAACGGTCGCGCCCTCCGAATTCGTCGATATATTCCCAACACTGTGTGACCTCGCCGGAGTCCCCGTTCCTAAAGGGATCGAAGGCTTGTCGCTAACGACGATTTTGGACGATCCCTCCGCCTCCGTGCGCGAGGCGGCCATGGGCCAGTTCCCGCGCCACCAGTCGATGGGCTACACCTTGCGCGATCCGCGCTACCGCTACGTGAAGTGGGTCGGCGAAGCCGGCGGCGCCCTGCTGGCGACCGAACTCTACGACCTTGAAAAAGATCCGCTCGAAACCGTCAACCAGGCGTCCAACCCAGAATTCGCAGACGTGGTCGCCCGCTTTGAAAGCCTCTTTAAACAGCGCGTCGTCGCGCAGGGAAAATAGCTATGCATCGATTCCTCTCCCTCTTTCTTCTCGTCATCCTGCCCGCCCTTTTTGCACAAGCTGACCAGGATGCATTCTTTTGGAATGCCAAGATTGGCCGGGGCGTCAACCTGGGCAACACGCTGGAAGCCCCGAAGGATCGGGAATGGGGAGTGCGGCTGGAGGAGGCCTATTTCGACCGAATGGCCGAGGCGGGTTTCGACTCGGTGCGCATCCCCGTCCGCTGGTCCGACCACGCGGAGGAGACGCCGCCCTACCGGATCGATCCGGAATTCATGCAGCGGGTCGACTGGGCCATCGAACAGGCTCTTAAGCGCCGCATGGTCGCGATCGTCAACATCCACCACTACGAAGAGTTCATGGACGATCCGGCGGCGCATACGGCGCGCCTGCTGGGCATCTGGCGGCAGCTGGCGGAGCATTACCAAAAGCAGCCGCCCGCGCTCTATTTCGAGGTTTTGAACGAGCCGAATAAAAAAGCCACGGCGGCTGTCTGGAACAAAATCCAGAACGAGGCGGTCGCGCTCATCCGCAAGACCAACCCCGACCGCGCCATCCTGGTTGCGCCGATCGGCTGGAACCGGATCGACCAACTCAAAAACCTCCGGCTGCCTGCGGGCGACCGCAACCTCATCGCCTCGGTGCATTTCTACGAACCCTTCGACTTCACCCACCAAGGCGCGGGCTGGGTCAAACGCGACATCCCCGTCGGTACGCCGTGGAACAACAGCGACGCCGAACGGCAAGCCATCGCCGACGACTTTGCCGTCGCAGCCCGCTGGTCGGAATCGAACCAAGTGCCGATCCATGTGGGCGAATTCGGCGCCTACGGCAAGGCCGACATGGCCTCGCGGGCGCGCTGGACCATTTGCGTGCGCGAGGAGGCCGAACAGCGCGGCATCTCCTGGAGCTATTGGGAATTTTGCTCCAGTTTCGGGGTTTACGACCCGGAACGGCAGCTTTGGCGCGGCGAGCTGCTCGACGCGCTCCTGCCCGGAAACACGATCAATCCATCCAAGAAAACCGGAACAGGAAACAACAACCCATGAAAGCCACCTTCGCCGAACATCCGCAATACGAGGCGGTCGTGGAAGTATTTGAGCAGATCCTCATGCAGAAAGGCATCGCCGGGGCAGGACGAGGGAAATAACAAGAAGGCTATACGGGACATCAAGCCTCCGCATCCGCGTTCGTTGGCCAATGATAGGATCAATCCATTTACCTGTTCACCATATGCTCGTCCCCGGCGTCCGTGCTCCCGTCACGTCCCGGGGGTGCGGGTGGACGATCGTCTGCTATTGACTGGGGTGGCCATCCAACACTGGAACTGTGCGCGACCACGTTGCCTTCGGCTACCCAGCCCTCTATGCCTTGGGGATATGCCACGACATGCTTGTAGTCCAGTGCGCCGAGCCGGTTCGCCAGCGCCGTGCCGGCAGGGCAGGTTAGGTTGGAGGAATAGGTCACGATCAGGGCCTCCTTCGAGGGCAGTGCGCGGTGTATTTCGATTTCCTGCGCATCCGGTCTCAGGTGGATTGCCGTGGCGATCCGGCGGCCGTCGTAGCTTCTGCCGACCCTGGCATCAACCAGCGTAATGTCGACTCCCGAGTCGATGAGGAATTTCAGAGCGGAGGTATATATTTCCGCATCCGAAAACGGCTGGGCCGTGCAGGTGCATTGCCCCGTGGGCATTCCGCACTGCGGACAGCTTTGTTCCGCCGCCGTACCGTGGGCCGGACATTTTCCCTCTTCGTGATGGTGGTGTGCGGGCATCGTGCAGCAACCCGCCATTGCAATTGCCGCCGCCAACACCAAGCTTTTCGTAAATGTCTCATTCATTTTGACTTCCGCTCCGTTGGGTCGAACCATGTATCGAAACGGACCCTTGAACATCGTCCAATCCGAGTTGAATCCACGCGGCATCCACCGCCTCATCGCCCGTTCCGGTTTCGTGGTTCTGAGTTCCCCTTGAATGCAAGCAACCTAAGGAATGCGATCTGTTTCCGCTATGGGGCATATCCCTACCGGGGAGGAAAGAGCGGCGGAGCCAACCCCCGCATAAAAGGCTGGCCAACCGCCATGATCAAAAGCCGCTGGTGCTTAAAACTCCAGCAACGCTTCGGCGGCAACCGTCGGCGCGCGGCTCTCGCGGTCAAACAGGCCAAAGTCGCCCCGGAAATCCCAGTTGGTCCAGGGGATGCCGTGCGCGCCGAGCACGGCGAGGAAATCGCGGTACCAGGCGCGCTGGATGGCCGGAGACACCGTGCGGATGACCCCGAACTCGTTGCACCAGAGCGGCAGGTCCAACTCCTTGGCACGGACCAGCGCCGGTTCGATTTGCCGCTCCATCGCCTCCCGGTCGAACGGCGCGTTTTCCAGTTCGATCCTGGCCCGGATCTCCGGAGCCAGCGCAGCGAGCGCGTCCGCCGGAACCGGACGGCCGGGGTATTGGATCGGCCCGGCATAGTTGCGGCCCAGCCAATTCCAACCCGCCTGATGGTGGGTGATGAGCATGGGGTTGTAGTAGTGGAAGACGAGCAGGATGTTGGGGTCGTTTTCCGGCACGCGCAGGTCGGGGAAGGTTTGCACCTGGCACCACAGGTTCGAGCCGATCGCAATGGTGCGCTCCTTTTCGTGCGCGCGGATCGCACGGTAGGGATGGAGCAGGACGCGGTTCCAATCCGCGGGATCGGGAGCGATCGCCTCGTTCATCAATTCGAAGGCGACCCAGTCGCAATTGCGCGACCGCAGCGCGCCGGAGAGTTCGCTCCAGCATTGCCCGAGCCGCTCCGCCTCGGCGGGATCGGTGAAGAGCCGGTTCGCGCCCGCGTCATCGACAAAATGGTGGGAGCGAAGAATATGCAGATCGACAATCGCCCGCATGCCTTCGGCACGGCACCAGTCCAATCCCTGCTGGAGCAGGTCCCACGCCTCGTTGTCCTGCGCGTTGGCGGCGTTCCATAGCTGCCCCTCGTCGACCGGCAGGCGCAGGTGGTCGAGGCCCAGGTCGGCGAGGCGGGCGGCGTCCTCGCGGGTGAACCGC
>JBGSLE010000117.1:0-2307 GCA_041740875.1 Pontiella sp.
GGGCGCAAGTGGGAGGCCGTGCGGCGGGCAAAGGGGGAAACCAAGTACATCATCCTCAACGGCGACGAAGGCGATCCGGGCGCGTTCATGGACCGCATGATCATGGAGTCCTATCCCTACCGCGTGATCGAAGGCATGGTCATCGCCTCGTTCGCCGTCGGCGCGCAGGAGGGCATCCTCTACATCCGCGCGGAATACCCGCTGGCCGTAAGGCGCATCCGCGCGGCCATCGCCGACTGCGAAAAGGCGGGCGTTCTCGGCGCCAATATTTTCGGGAGCGGCCACTCGCTCCACCTCAAGGTTTTCGAAGGGGCTGGGGCGTTCGTCTGCGGCGAGGAGTCGGCATTGATCGCCTCGCTGGAAGGGCGGCGCGGCATGCCGGCGTTCCGTCCGCCGTTCCCGGCGGAGAAGGGGCTGCATGGTTGCCCGACGCTGGTCAACAACGCCGAGACCTTTTCGCTGGTGCCGTGGATCGTCCGCCACGGCGCGGCGGCGTTCGCCGAAATGGGCACGGAGCGCAGCAAGGGAACCAAGGTTTTTTCGCTCGCCGGAAAAATCGAGCGCGGCGGGCTGATCGAGGTGCCGATGGGCATCACCATCCGCGAAGTGGTAGAGGAAATCGGCGGCGGGGTGGCCGATGGCCGGACCTTCAAGGCGGTGCAGATCGGCGGACCGTCGGGTGGCTGCATTCCCGCATCGCTCGGCGATACGACGGTCGACTTCGAGGCGCTGGCCGAGGTAGGCGCGATGATGGGTTCCGGCGGTTTCGTGGTGCTCGACGACCGCGACTGCATGGTGGAGATGGCGCGCTATTTTCTCTCCTTCACGCAGAGCGAATCGTGCGGAAAATGCACGCCATGCCGCGTCGGCACCAAGCGCATGCTCGAAATACTCGAACGCCTCTGCCGCGGCGAGGGCAGGACCGGCGATGTCGAAAAACTCGAACAGCTCGCCAAGACCGTCAAGGCGCAGAGCTTGTGCGGCCTCGGCAAGACCGCGCCGAATCCCGTGCTGACGACGATCAACTATTTCCGCGCGGAGTTCGAGGCGCACATCGCCGGCCGTTGCCCGGCGGGCAAATGCTCGAAGCTGGTGGCCTACACGATCACCGACGATTGCATCGGTTGCGCCAAATGCGCCACCGAATGCCCCGTCGATGCAATCCGCGGCGAGCCCTATTCCGTTTTCAAGATCGACCAGGCGCTCTGCGTCCGGTGCGACAACTGCCGGCAGGTTTGTCCGGTCGATGCCGTGAAGGTGGACTGATTATGCCTGAACTAAAAATCAATGGATTGCCCGTAACGGTGGATGACGGCGCAACGGTGTTGGCGGCGGCGGAGCGTGTATCCGTCGAAATTCCGACGCTGTGCCAGTTGAGGGATTTTGCCCCGGAGACCTCGTGCATGCTCTGCGTGGTGAAAAACCGCAAGACCGGCCAGCTGGTTCCCGCCTGTTCCGCCAAGGCGGTCGAGGGCATGGAGATCGATACCGAATGCGACGAGGTGCAATCCGCCCGGCGCGATATCCTCAACCTGCTGCTCAGCGAACACGTCGGCGACTGCGAAGCGCCCTGCACCCGCATCTGCCCGGCGCACCTCGATATTCCGCATATGTTGCGCGAGATCGCGCCCGGCAACCTGGCGTCGGCCGCATGGATCGCCCGCCGCGATTTGGCGATTCCCGCCGTGCTCGGCCACGTTTGCCCCGCGCCCTGCGAAAAGGGCTGCCGCCGGGGTCAGGTCGATTCGTCCATCACCATCCGCGAGCTGCATCGAGATTTGGGTCCCAGCGAGCCGCTGATGGCTGGGACAGCCGTCCCTACTTCGATGGTGGCGGTGATCGGTTCAGGGCCGGCGGGGTTGGGTTGCGCGTGGCAGTTGCAGTTGCTGGGCTATTCGTGCGTGGTTTTTGACGAAGCGCCAAAGGCGGGCGGGACGTTGCGGGGAAACGCCCAACTGCCGGAGGCCGTGCTCGACGGCGAGGTCGAAGCGCTGCGGCGCGCGGGGATCGAATTCAAGCTGGGCCACCCTGTTTTGCTGCATGAAATCGCCGCAGGCTACGCAGGCATCGTTTTTGCCGCAGCGGAATTTTCGAACACCCATTTTGACGACGCATTCTACGCCGAGGAGCACAGGCTGGCGGTGAAGGCGGTGGCGAACGGCAAGGCGGCGGCGCTGGCGCTGGATCGTTTTCTGAAAGGGGAACCAGGCACGGCGGCGCAACGGTTCGACTCAAAGAGCGGCAAACTGCGCGCGAGCGAGTTGCAGGAGCTAACGAAAAACTGCCCCTCCGGTCAGCCGGAAGGCA
>JBGSLE010000118.1:0-4990 GCA_041740875.1 Pontiella sp.
GCCCGGACGCTACCGCTCCCCCAAGGAGGCCGTCAGGCATGCGGAGGACTATTGGGCGCCGGATGTGGCGTGGTGCAACTCCCGCAACCTCGACTATCTGCCCGTGATCTTCCCCGGCTTCAGCTGGTTCAACCTCAAAGGCGAAAACTTCAACGCCATCCCCCGGCTCAAGGGCGAATTTTTCTGGACGCAGGCCGTGGCCGCCAAAAAGGCGGGCGCCAAGATGCTCTACGTCGCCATGTTCGACGAGGTCGATGAAGGCACCGCCATTTTCAAATGCACCAACGAACCGCCCCGCCCCGAGGGCGCGCAATTCCTCACCTACGAAGGGCTGCCGAGCGACCACTACCTCTGGCTCGCCGGACAGGCGGGGCGACTGCTGCGCGGCGAAACCGCGCCAACGGAACGCCCGCCCGAGCGAATCCCGCAACCCAAACCGTAAGGGGCGCGACGCTGAACAACGCACCAATGCCCGGCGACATTCGCCGAATCGGCTCTTGACAATCGAGGGGCCTGTATAGAGATTTGTCCTTACTATTCCGGGTTATCTAACCAATCCGCAGTGAAGGAGATTCCATGCAGGCAGATGCGCGCAACGCAAAAACACGAACCGTGGCGAGGTCGCTCGCGCGGCTGTCCATTCTTGTCTCCGTGCTTTTCGGCGGCATGGCATCCGCCTTGTCGGCCAAGGAACCGGCGGCAGGCGCGGATAAAACCAACATCCTTTTCATCATTTGCGACGACCTGAGCAAGCTGGTCGTCGGCCCCGGCGCGCATCCGCAGGCGCAGACCCCCAACCTCGACAAGCTCGCCCGCCGCGGGGTTTCCTTCGCCAACGCGCAGGCCAACGCCCCCTTGTGCGCGCCGTCGCGCTACAGCCTGGTCACCGGCCTCTACCCGCACACGCTCGGGGTCAACGAATACATCTTCATCGCCTGGGACAAGCTGCCGAATTCGGGCCGCACGGCGACCTACATGGATTTCATGAAAACGCATGGCTACAAGGTCTACGGCACCGGGAAGATTTTCCACAACCACTCCGACAAGAAGGATGCCTTCGACTGGGCGGATGGAAGCAACCACTACGGCCACCGCACCAACTGGGGCCCGTGGCCGTGGGATGGCAGCCGGGAAGCCCGTTCGGACTGGGGCTGGGCCTCCGTCCACCCGAACCTGCCCGCGACCTACACGCACGACTCCGCCTATGCGCCCCTGTCGGATGTTCCCGAATTCGCGGTCAACCCGGCCAAGGGCGTGGCGGGCGCTAAGGGTTGGTTCATCGACCTGGACGGAAAGCTGCACGTGCCTTTCCGCTATGTCAGCGAAGAGGACCGCGATCCGATGCCGGACGAACAAAATGCCGAATGGGCAACCACCCTGCTGGGCGGAACGGTCCAAGAACCCTTCATCATGTCGGTGGGCATGAACCGCCCGCATACGCCGATGTATGCCCCGAAAAAATATTTCGACCGGTTCCCGCTGGAGTCGATCACGCTGCCACCGGTGCGGGAGGGCGATCTTTCGGACGTGCCGCCCAGCCTCCTGCGGGACGGCCCCGGGCGCGGCTGGGGCTTCACCAAATACGACCAAGTTGCCAACCGCGACAACTGCAACGGCGACGGCATCAACCGGTGGAAGGAGTGGATCCAGGGCTACCTGGCCAACGTCGCCTTCGTCGACGACCAGATCGGCCGCATCCTCTCCGCGCTGGAGGCCAGCCCCTACGCCGCCAACACGCTGGTCATCCTGACGAGCGACAACGGCTACCACATGGGCCAAAAGGAATACCTGCACAAAAACACGCTCTGGGAAGAGTCCTGCAACATTCCGCTCATCGCGGCGGGCCCGGGCGTCGCCCAAGGCAAATCGTGCGACCAGCCGGTTTCGCTGATCGACCTCTATCCGACCTTCCTCGACTATGCCGCCATCGCTGCCGACCCCTACGCCTCCGATGCGGCTTTTGCGCTGGAGGGCTCCAGCCTGCGCCCCCTGCTGCAAGACCCCGAGCGCGGTGCGTGGGCCGGTCCGGCCGTCGCGCTGAGCGAAATCACGGGGAAACCGCATCCCGGCAATCCGCCGTTCACGGAAAAGATGACCCCGGACGATTTCCACTATTCGATCCGATCGAAGAATTTCCGCTACATCCGGACCAAGGACGGGCAGGAAGAGCTGTACGACCACCGTAACGACCCCCACGAGTGGACCAACCTGGCGAACCATCCCGGCTTCAAGGGCGAGCTTGACGAACACCGCCGTCAAATGGAGCGGGTGCGGAACAGCGGAAAAACAAACTGAATCCGATGCGCCATCATACCGCTCCAGAAGATCGGATTTCCCTCAGGCAGAAATCGGCGTACGCGGTCGGCATGCTGGTTAACAACCTGCAGGCGGCCGCCCTGCCGGCCATGGTGGTCATTCTCAACTTAGGGTTGGGCATGGATCCGCTGCTGGTCGGTCTGCTGGGATCGATTCCGCGCATCTTTGATGCGGTTTCGGATCCGATGATGGGCTACATCTCCGACAATGCCCGCACCCGCTGGGGTCGGCGCAGGCCGTTCATCTTTGTCGGGGCGCTGATCGCTGGATTGATCTTCGCCCTGATGTGGCAGCTTCCGGCCGGCCACAGCCAGTCGTTCTATTTCTGGAACTTCCTGATTGCTTCCATCCTGTTCTTTCTGGCCTACACGGTTTATGCAACGCCCTTCGTGGCCTTCGGCTATGAAATGACGCCAGACTACCATGAGCGCACCCGGCTGCATGCCTTTGCCAATACGGTGGGCCAGCTCGCATGGCTGGGCGTACCGTGGTTCTATGCCCTGATGGCCAGCAGCCTGTTCCGCGATACCGTGCACGGGGCCCGCGTACTGGCGGTCTGGGTGGGCGTCATCGTCGCCCTGCTTGGGGTTGTTCCCGCCATTTTCTGCCGCGAAAGGAAAACGCTTCCGCCGAAAGCAGCCGAAGGTTTTGTTGAAAACACGATCCAGTTTTTCAAGGGCATCGGCACCACCTTCAAGTGCAGCCCCTTTGTCAAGATCTGCGGTGCAACCTTCCTGGTCTTCAACGGCTTCCAACTGGGCATGTCGTTTTCACTGTATGTCATGATCTACTATGTATTCAACGGCCGCGATTCCGATGCCGGCCAGCTGATGGGCTGGTTCGGCATGCTGACCTCCATCTTCACCCTGTGTGTCATCCCGCTGACCGGATGGGTTGCGACCCGCCTCGGCAAACGCCGGACATTCATGATCGCCATATCCCTGTCGATCGCCGGGTATGCCCTTAAATGGTTCGGCTACGATCCCGATCATCCCTACTGGCTGCTTTTTTCCACTCCGTTCGTTGCCTTCGGAACGGGTTCGCTGTTTACCCTCATGGGCTCCATGATCTCGGATGTATGCGATTATGATGAACTGGAAACCCATCAGCGCCGCGAAGGGGTCTTCGGTGCCATCTACTGGTGGATGATCAAGGTCGGCATGGCGCTGGCCGGGATATTGACCGGCGTATTGCTGAAGAAGTCCGGATTCGATGTGGCGCTGGAAACCGCGCAGTCCGGGCAAACCCTGCTCCTGCTGAGGATATTCGATGTGGGCATCCCGATCATCACCTCGGCCATGGCGCTGGGGATCATGGCATCCTACGGCATTACCGAGCAGCGGGCCCACGAGATCCGGCAGGAACTTGAACAACGGCGGGGCTCCGCATCCGCCGCAAACTAACGTTCTACCCATATTTTATAATAGAAACATTATCATACATGAATTCTTCAAAGAAAACGGATTGCAAAAACATCGTTAAAACAACGAACGGGCATGGGTTTTTGAGCATTCTCCACCTCGAGGAGATGGATCCCTTTTTCATTTCGCTGACGGGCGACTCCGACGTCTGGGCGTTCATTTCCAGCACCGGCGCGCTCAGCGCCGGGCGCGGCAGCCCCGAGGAGGCGTTTTTCCCCTACTACACCGTGGACAAGATCCACGACAGCTATGGCATCACCGGCCCCGTCACGATCATCCGCCTGGACTCCGGCGAACGCTGGGAGCCTTTCTACCCGGCCGCGCCGCTCGGTCCGGAGGATAGCCGCCATCTCGACAAGAGCATTCCCGGAAACATACTGCGCTTCGGCGAAGAGCGTAAAAAAACGGGACTCTCCTTCTCGTACCAGTGGCAGATCTCGAACCGCTTCGGCCTCGTGCGCACGGCAACCATCCGCAACCAAGGAGACCGCACGGTTTCGCTTTCGCTGCTCGACGGGTTGCGCAACCTCGTTCCTCCGGGCGTCGGAACCGCGATGCAGTCGCAGTTCAGCTGCCTGTCGGAGGCGTACGCCAAAAACGAACTGCTCGAACCTTCGCGCATCGGCATCTACGCGCTCAGCGCCGGCATCATCGACCAGCCGGTCCCGCTGGAAAGCCTGAAGGCCAACACGGTCTGGTCCTGCGGCCTGCCGAACGCGCGGATCCTGCTCTCCGACAAGGCGCCCAAGCATTTCAGGGAAGGGGCCGACCTGGTGCCCCAGCACGAACAGCGCGGCGAACGCGGCGGCTATTTCCTGCAAGGCGAGCTGACCCTCGCACCCGGCGCGCAGGCCGAATGGACGATCGTCGTCAACGGCCCGTGCGGCGGGGCGGAAATCGCGGACCTGCACCAGGAGCTGTCCGCCTCGCCGGAGGCGGTCGCCCGTCGGCTCGAAGAGGACCTGTCGGCCGGAAACGGCTATGTCCGGCAACTGCTTTCCAGCTGCGACGCCTGGCAGAAGACGAGCGATACCCTGCTGGACGCGCACCATTGCGCCAACGTGACCTACAACATGATGCGGGGCGGGACGCCGCTGCGGAACTACGACATTCCCGCCAACGATTTTTCCGCCTTCGTCCGCAACGCCAACCGCGCGGCCGCCGCCCGCCACGCCGACTGGCTCGGCCTTCTCGACGGATGGCTCCCGTACGACGAGGTGGCCGCGCAGGTGGCCGCCAGCGGCGACCCGGTG
>JBGSLE010000119.1:0-5065 GCA_041740875.1 Pontiella sp.
CCTGGTTTGCCAAAACCGCGAGATTGTCGGGCGCCACGCCGCCAAGGTCTACGGCAAGGCCGCCGTCGGCGCGCCGCCCATGTCGGTTCCCCATCTCGATACCCGGATGATCGATGGCCAAAAGGTGCTCCTGTTCGGACCCTACGCCGGCTTCTCGCCCAAATTCCTCAAATCGGGCTCCAACCTCGACCTGCTCAAATCCGTCCGTCCGGACAACCTGCTACCCATGCTCGCCGCCGGGCGCGACAATCTGCCGCTGACGAAATACCTCGTCAACGAATGCCGGAAATCGCACGCCGACCGTTGCGACAGCCTGCGGGAATTTTTCCCCGGCGCGCAGGACGAGGAGTGGAAACTCATCGTCGCCGGCCAGCGGGTGCAGATCATCAAGAAGGATCCGAAGAGCTCCGGCGTCCTCCAGTTTGGCACCGAGGTCGTGGCGGCGTCCGACGGTTCGCTCGCGGCGGTGCTCGGGGCCTCGCCGGGCGCGTCGACCGCCGTTTCGATCATGCTCGAACTGCTTGGAAAATGCTTTCCCCGGGCGATGGTTTCCGACACGTGGAAATCCACGCTCGCCGAACTGGTTCCGGCCTGCGGCAGAAAGCTCGCCGCCGAGCCGGAATTGCTCGCCAAACTGCGCGCGCAGGCCGACGCCCGTCTCGGGCTCGTGCCGACAACATAAAACCAAAAACGGAGGCTCCCCATGGCATTCACACTTCAAATCGGGCAACCGGCCCCCTCGTTCCGCCTGCCGGCGACGGACGGGAAAACCTATGCGCTGGAGGATCTCACCGATCCGGTGCTGGTCGTTTTCTTCACCTGCAACCATTGCCCCTACGTCATCGGCTCCGATGAAAACACGCGGGCGCTGGCCGGGCGTTTTGCGGACCGGGGCGTGCGGTTCGTGGCGATCAACTCCAACAGCAAGAACACCTATGCCGAGGACGGCTTCGGGCACATGGTCGCGCGCATGGCGCAGCACCGCTTTCCCTGGATCTACCTCCACGACGAAACGCAGGCGGTGGCCATGGCCTACGGCGCGTTGCGCACCCCGCACTTTTTTGTGTTCGACGCCGCCCGCACGCTGGTCTACACCGGGCGCGCCATCGACAACCCGAAGGCGCCGGAGGCCGCGGCGACCCACGAATTGGCCGATGCGCTCGACGACCATCTTGCCGGTCGGCCCGTGCGCGTGCCGGTCACCAACCCCATCGGCTGCAACGTGAAGTGGGAGGGGCGCGCCGCGAAATGGATGCCGCCGGAGGCGTGCGACTTGGTGTAGGGAGGGGTTAAAAGGAATAATTTCCCTTAGATAGGTTGAAATTACAAATTCCAGTCATATACTGCCTTCATTTCTGGGGAAAGCTATAGACAAACCAACGGAGGAAGAGATGCAGATTAAAGCAATTGCTATGATGGTGGCCGCAGGGTGCGCGCTTGGATTGATGACCGGTTGCGGGGTTCCGCAAGAAGAGCACGATGCGATCGTGGCCGAAATGGATGCCAAGTTCAAGAAGGCCGAGGCGGACCTGAAAGGCAAGATCGCCGACCAGGAATCGTTAGTGAAAGCCGAACAGGCCAAAACGCGCACGTTGCGCATCGAACTTGACGACGCTTCCGAGCAAATCAAGGTATTCAAGCAGCAGACGGCGGAAGCCAACTCTGCCTTGGCCGATATTAAATCCAAGGTGATCGAGCTGGAAGGCGCCCTCGCCTCCGCCAAGGCCGCCACGGCGGTTGCCCAGGATTTGGCTGCGGAAGCCGAATCCAAGTACAACACGCTGGAGATCGAACACCAGGAACTGAAACGCCGCTTCGAGATGTTTGAGAATAACATGAAGTCGCTGACCCAGGCTCCCGTTCCGGCAGGGGCACCCGCCTCCGCCCCTGCGGCTCAGGCGCCGGCGCCCACCAAGCCCAGCTCTGCCATGGGCATCCTGGACATGATGAGCACCCAATAGTAACCGTTGCAAACGGTCGGAAAAGCCCGGATTTTTCCGGGTTTTTTTGTTATCCCGCCGCGCGGCGAAGCGATATCGTGCCGATCTTGAGCGAAAGGAGTTCACCATGAAATGGATTGCGAGGACATTGGTCGTTGCCTGCGCGATGGCGGCAGGTGCAAGGGTGCAGGCGCAAGTCAAAACCGGCGACAAGGCGCCCGCCATCGAAGCCATGGACCAGGATGGAAACGCGTGGTCCTTGGAGAAGCGGTTGGGCGGAAAGCACCTGGTGGTTTATTTCTACCCCGCCGCCATGACCGGCGGATGCACCAAGCAGGCCTGCGCCTACCGCGACCAGGTCAAGGCGGGTGGGCAGCGGTTCGACGTCGTTGGCATCAGCGCCGATCCGGTCGAAAACCTCAAGGCGTTCCAGCAGGCCGAACAGCTCAACTTCACGCTCCTGTCGGATCCCGACGGGCGGATCGCCAAGGCCTACGGCGTGACGGTGACCGCAGGGGAAAAATCCATCAAGCGAACTGTCGGGGGGCGGGAGGTCGAATTCAAGCGTTCCAGCACCACCGCGCGCTGGACGTTTGTGATCGATCCCCAAGGCAAGATCGCCCATGTCGAGCAGGATGCCAAGCCCGTGGCCGACTTGGCGAACGTGCTGGAACTCCTGGGGAAAGCGGAATAGGGAACAAACGACACAAAAACAAACGCCCGGTCTGCACCGGGCGTTTTTGTTTCGATCCTTAAGCGCGGTGCATGCCGCTATTTTTTCCCGGCTTCGACGGAAATGTCGATCTTGACCTCGTCGCCTATCACGGCGGCGGGCGCGTGGGTGATCCCCAGGTCGCGGCGGTTCAGCACCGTGTTGCATTCCAAGCCGATCAGCACCGCGCCGTTGCGGCCTTCGACGGGGCCGTTGACCGTGACCGGCAGAACCACCTCGCGGTTGGCGCCGAGCAGGTTGAGCGTACCCGAAACCGTGAAGGTGTTGTCGCCGGTTTTCTCGACCGCAGTGCTCTTGAAGGTGATCCTGGGGAATTTCGCCACGTTGAAAAAGTCCTCGGTTTTCAAGTGCTCGTCGCGTTTTTCGTTGTTGGTGTCGATGCTGGCGGCATCGATCCAGCCTTCGGCCGACCTGAGCGTCTTGCCGGCCACGTCGTACTCCAGGGTTCCTTCGAAGGTGTTGAAGTTTCCCCGGGTGTTGCTGACCAGCATGTGCTTGATCGCAAAGCCGATTTCGGCGTGCGCGGTGTCGATGGTGAAGGTTTCGGCGCGTACCCCAAGCCCCGTCGAAACCAGGGCCACTCCCAGCAGTATACTTCTTTTCATGGCGATTCTCCTTGTTGCTGACCTATGCGTAAAAGACCAAAACGGTTCGATTTTGTTCGGCTTCAATTGGAGAAACTTACGGTCGCAGTCGCTGGAAAATCAGTACGTGAGCAGGGCGTGGATTGGCAGTCCTGCCAACCGTGTGCGCCCGCGGAGGGCTGAAAGCTCGATCAGGAAATCGACTTCGGCGATTTCGACGTCGAAATGGGTGCGGATCAATTTTACCGTTGCGGCGACGGTTCCGCCGGTGGCGAGGACGTCGTCCATAACCAGGATTTTCTGGCCGGGGCGTAGGGCGTCGGTATGGATTTCGATCGCGTCGGCGCCGTATTCGAGCGCATAGCCTTGGCGATGGACCGCATGGGGAAGCTTGCCCTGTTTGCGGACGAGGCAGATTCCGGCCCCGAGGGCGTAGGCCAGGGCCGAGGCGAAAATGAAGCCGCGCGCCTCGATCCCGACCACCATGTCGATGCCTTTGCCTTCGTGGCGCGCCTTGAACGCGTCGATGGTTTGCCGGAAGAGGGGGCCGGAGGCGAGCAGGGGGGTGATGTCCTTGAACTCGATTCCCGGCTTCGGAAAGTCGGGAATGGTCCGGATGGCGGCTCTGAGCGGGTTCATGGCGATCCTTTCAAGGTTTTTTTGCGCCGCCGATTGTGGGGTTGTGCCGGGGAATAGGCGAGCCGTTCCGTTCGCCTTTCTTTTGCAAGATGGCGCTCACAAAACCCTTGCAATGGTCTGGTATTAACAATTGTGAAGTTTAATATGTAAAAACCGACCCGGTCTGCCATGATTCTCTGGCAGTGCGCATTCAGGATCTGCCGGAAACAAGAAAATCCGTCGATCCTGCGGGCAATTGAAAAGGAGAACAGGGGTTATGGCGAAGAAAAGCGTTTCACCCATCATGACATGGGCCTTCTGGAGCATCAGCGTGCTCGGCGTCTTCCTGACGGTCACCTGGGACTATTTCGTGGCCGGATTCTCGGCCGATTCAAGCTACATCACCTGGATCATCGTCTTGTTCTTCATCCTTGGCCTCGGCTTTTCGCTGCGTGCCGCCCTTTATCTCGAAAAAGAATTCAAATCGCTCAACGCCATGGATGCGAACCAGCGCATCGGCGACGCCAACTCGTCGGACGCGGCGGCCCTGTTCGATGCCGCCCTCGAACGCATCCGGCGGGGCGACCGGGTCGAGATGCGCAACCTGATCTCCGCCTACGCCGCTCGCACCAAGGCGCGAACCGACAACATTTCCGTCATCGCCAACATGCTCGTCACGATCGGCCTGCTGGGAACGGTGCTGGGGCTGATCATGACGGTGACCGGGCTCGACATGGTACTGCAATCGAGCAGCGCGGATTTCGCTTCGATGAAGGCCGGCATGAACGCGACCGTTTCAGGCATGGGCACCGCGTTCTACACCACCTTGTTCGGCGCGCTGCTGGGCGGGGTGGTGCTCAAGGTGCTGGGGGCCGAAATGAGGAAATCCGGCATGATCTTGTCCGCCGACGCCTTGCGTTTCAGCGAACTCTACGTGTCGCCCCAGATGGCCCGGCACGCCTCCGAAACGCTGGTCGAGCTGGAGCAGGGGATCGGGGCGCTCAATTCCCGCCTGAAGGAGCTGTCGGATAGCTTCGGGGCGGTCATCGGAACCATCGATTCCAAGCAGACGGTGCTCGCCGCCGGTTTGGCAGGGCTCACCGAAGCGGTGGGAGCCGCCAGTGAACGGGCCCTAGCCCTATCCAACGCGGTGGTGGCGGAGGTTGATCGCGCGGTCGGGGAAACCAACC
>JBGSLE010000120.1:0-4143 GCA_041740875.1 Pontiella sp.
CTTCCGCGTGGCGGCCGTCCATCGGCGGCGGCATCCGCGGCGCGAACGACGACATCCGCGTGGCCTGCATTGGCATGGGAATTCGCGCCAAGACCACGCTCAAGGCGTTTTCCGAAATGCCCGGCGTGCGCGTGGTGGCCCTGTGCGATCCCGACCCGGCCCAGACCGCCAAGCATACGAAGGGCTTCGCCCCGTCCTACCGCTACGAAACCTTCACCGACGTCCGCCGCGTGATCGACCACCCCGACATCGATGCCGTGGCCATCCAGACCTGCAACCATTGGCACGCCCTGATTGCCATCTGGGCCTGCCAGGCGGGCAAGGACGTCTATGTCGAAAAGCCGGTCTCCCACACGATCTGGGAGGGGCGCCAACTGGTTAGGGCGAAGGACAAGTACCAGCGGATCGTCCAGTCCGGCACGCAAAACCGGTCGGATGTCGGCTTGATCCCGATGTTCCAGTGGCTGCACGAAGGCAATATCGGCAAGGTGAAGATGGTGCGCGGCCTGTGCTACCGCAACCGCTCGACGATCGGGAAACAGGACAAACCGCTGGTTCCCCCCGCCTCCTGCGACTACAACCTCTGGCTCGGCCCGGCGCAGGACGAACCGCTCTACCGCCCGCAATTCCACTACGACTGGCACTGGTTCTGGAATACCGGCGGCGGCCCGCTCGGCAATCAGGGGCCACACGAAACCGACCTCATGCGCTGGGCGCTGGGCGATGCCGGCATGCCCAGCAAGGTCGCAAGCTTCGGCGGGCGGTTTGGCTGGAACGACGCGGGGCAGACGCCGAACATGATGGTGACCGCCTACGATTTCAACGGCATCCCCGCCTTCTTCGAGGTGCGCCAGCTTCAAATCAAGCCCGGCGTGAACGAGGTGCCACACTACCAAGGCGTCCGCGTGGGCGTCGTCATCGACTGCGAAGGCGGCTCGTTCCGCGGCGGCCGCGGCGGCGGGTGGGTCTACGACACCCAGGGCAAGAAGATGAAGCAATTCCAAGGCGATGGCGGCGAACACCACATGGCCAACTTCATCGACGCCGTCCGCAGCCGGAAGGAATCCGACCTCAAATGCCCGGTCGAAACCGGGCACTACGGGTCGGTCATGGGACACATGGCCAACATTTCCTACCGCACCGGCAAGGAAGCCACGCCCGACGAACTTCGCGCCAACCTGGCCGGGAACGGCGAGCTGCTCGAAGCGTTCGAGCGCTATACCGCCCATTTGGCCGACTGGGACATCGCCGCCAAGGACACGCGCTGGACCAACGGCCCCGTCCTCGAATACAACAACGGCACCGAGCGGTTCACCGGCGCGATGGCCGACCAGGCCAACGCCTACCTGCACCGCCAAGACCGCGCCCCGTTCATCGTTCCGGAAAACGTTTAAGAATAGCGACATGAACAGAAGATGCTTTTCCCTTTCAGCCATTGCCGCCGCCGCTGCGCAGCGCGTGTGGTGCAAGCCTGCCGCCCTCCCTTTTTCCGCGCTGGGTGCGTGCGCGTCGTTGACGGATGCCGAAGCCATCAAGGCAGCCGGCGGCCAATATATTGAAGAGAACGTTCAAAAATTCTTGGTTCCAAACAAGCCCGACAGCGAATGGCTCGCCAATCTGGAGAGGGCGAAGGCGTGCCCGCTGCCCATCCTGTCCTGCAATAGTTTCCTGCCCGGTTCGCTACGCTGCACCGGAAGCGACGCCGACCACGACGCGGTGCTCCGCTACGCCGAAACGGCCTTCCGGCGCGGGCAGCAGGCCGGACTCAAGGTCATCGTCTTTGGCAGTAGCGGGTCTCGCAGCCTCAGGGAGGGCTTCCCGTCGGCCAAGGCCGAAGAGCAGTTTGTCGCGCTCCTCAAGCAGATGGGGCCGCTGGCCAGTGCCAGTGGAATCACCATCGCGGTCGAACCGCTGCGGCGGCAGGAATGCAACTTCATCAACACGGTGCTCGAAGGAGCCGCCATTGTTGAAGGAGCCAGCCACCCCAACATCCGCCTGCTGTTCGACTGCTACCACATGCTCCAGAACGGCGAAGACCCGGGCGATCTCGAAAAGGTCGGCCACCTGCTCGTCCACGGTCACATCGCCGAAAAGGAAAACCGCTCCGCGCCGGGCGTGGCGGGCGATGATTTCCGCCCCTTTTTCTCCGCCCTCGCGCAGACCGGCTACAACGGCTGCCTGAGCATCGAAGGGAAATGGACGCTGGACGAACTGCCGCGTGCCTTCGCGGAGATCCGCCGCCAGGCGTTCCCGGCCTGATCCCGCCCTCCCCCGCCGCGTAGCGCGGCAGCGGCGTCAGCGGTTGCGGTATTCGGTCGGCGCGCAGCCAAAATGCTTGCGGAAGACGCGGGAAAAGTAGAGCGGATCCTCGTAGCCGACCGCTTGCGCAATCTCGGCGACGGGACGGTTGGGCATGGCCTTCAGCCGGTCGGCGGCCTGCTGCATGCGGTAGTTGACCTGGTATTGCTTGAAGCTGCATCCCGCCACCTTGCGGAAGAGGCGCGAAACGGTCGAGGGGCTCCGCCCCACCATGCCGGCCGCTGTTTCCAGGTCCAGCTCCCCGGCGGGTGCGGCGCGGATCTGCTCGATGACCGGCTCGATCAAATCGTAGTCCTTGTGGTGGATCAGCTGCCCGCCGACCATGAATTCGAGCAGGTGGCGGAACATCGAGAGCAGGGTTTCGATTTTGTGCTCCGGAAAGACGGGGGTTTGCCCGTAGGCCTGCTGGAGGTCGCCATTGCCCCGCACCTCCTCCCATTGGCGGGCGTAGGGGGAGACCGGCGGCGCCGTTTCGCTGCGGAACTGGCCGAGCATGACGTAGCCGGCCAACTCGCCGTCCACCAGGATCGGGGCGGTGGCTTCGCGCATGCCGGCGTGGCAGGTGTAGGTGATCATGCCCTGCCGGTCCAAGGCCGCATGCATCATTTGCCGGTCGAGTTCGCGGCACTTCGAATCCAGGCCGAGCGCCTCGCGCAACATGATGCAGTGGGCGCAGTTGGGCCGCCCGACGGCGTCGGGGTAGATCAACCGGCCGTCCGGGCTGAAGAGGGAGATGCGGATATCGTGCAGCTCGGTGTAGAGGTCGAAGATTTCGGCGACCTTTTGGCTGATGGTGTGGTGCATGGACTCCAACATGGCGCAAAAAGAGCATATCGCGCCCGTTTTGTCCATGTCTATGCACGGATATCCTATGGATTGTCGCAGTCCCGCCGCGTATAGTGCATCCTCCATTTATATCCCATTCCGGAGGAACCGCCATGTACGACCAGACGATCGTTGACCAAGCCATCGCCATCCACACCGAAACCTACGGCGCCGCGCCGACCACGGTTTCCTACGCGCCGGGACGCATCGAAGTCCTGGGCAACCACACCGACTACAACGAAGGCACCACCTTTTCCGCCGCCATCAACATGGGGCATTGCTTCTGCATCTCCCCATCCGGCAAGCCCGGCGTGCGGCTGACGGCCGGGGACCTGCGCCAAACCACCGAATTCGACCCATCTACCGACACGCGGCTGGACAAGAAATTCCAGTGGGCCAACTATGTCAAGGGCGTCATGTACTACCTCGGCCAGCAGGGCATCTTCGCGGACGGCATCGACTGCACCTTCCTCGGCTCCATCCCGATGGGCGCGGGCCTCTCCAGCTCCGCCGCGCTCGAAGTCGCCACCGCCTTCGCCGTCCTCAAGCACGCCAACATGACGCTCGACAAGAACGAGATCGGCATCCTCGCCCAGGCCGCCGAAAACAACTTCGCCGGCTGCAACTGCGGCCTGCTCGACCAGTTTTCCTCCATCTACGGCGTACACCACGGCCTCATCCACAGCGACTTCCGCAGCCTGGAAACCTACCCCGTCAAACTCCCCGACGACGCCGTTTTCCTGATGGTCAACCCGCACGTCAAGCATGCGCTGGCGGAATCGCCCTACAACGCGCGGCGCAAAAGCTGCGAACGCGCCGCCGCCGAACTCGCTCCGTTCATCGACCATCCGGTTAATTCGCTGCGCGATGTTTCCTGGGAAGAGTTCCAGGCCCACAAGGGCAAGATCGATCCGGAAGCCGCCAAGCGCGCGACCCACGTCATCGGCGAAATCACCCGCGTCGAGGAAGGCGTCAAGCTGCTCGCCGCCGGCAAGCTCA
>JBGSLE010000121.1:0-2078 GCA_041740875.1 Pontiella sp.
GCTGGGCGACGGCAGTTTGCAGGAACTCGAAGAGCAACCCGATCCCCAGGTTTGGGGCGCGATCTGCGCCGAACACGGAAACTGCACCGGCAAGCGCTGCCCGTTCTACAAGGAGTGCTATTTCATGACCGCGCGCCAGGAAATGCTCGACGCCCAGGTGCTCGTGGTCAACCACTCCCTCTTCTTCGCCGAACTCGCCCTGCGCGCCGAGGGCGCGGCGATGCTCCCGCCCTACGCCTACGTCGTCTTCGACGAAGCCCACCAGATGGAGCAGGTCGCCTCGTCGCACCTCGGCATCCGCCTTTCGCTCTACCAGGTCGAATACTGGCTGCGCCGCATCCACGGCGAAAAACGGCGCGGCCTCTGCACCGCCCTCAAGGACGGCAAGGGCGCCTTCATGGCCGACCAGGTGCGCGAAGCCGCCGAAATCTTCTTCGAAACCGTCCGCAGCCATTTCAAGCTCGGCCCGCAAAAAACCCAGCAGCGCATCTTCGAGCCGCCGCCGATCGAGTCCGACCTCCCGCTGAAAATCACCAACCTCTGCCACCACCTCAAGACGCTGACCGAAACCACCGACAGCGCCGACATGCAGGCCGAAATCAAGAGCCTGCGCAACCGCGGGCTGGAGCTGCGCGACACGGTCGAATCGTTCCTCAAGCAGTCGCTCCAGGGGCAGGTCTACTGGGTCGAAACGCAGGGCCGCCGCCAATCGCCGGTGCTCTACTCCGCGCCGGTCGATGTCGGCCCGATCCTGCGCGAAATGCTCTTCGCCGAAATTCCGTGCGTCGTCATGACCAGCGCCACGCTCGCGGTCGGCCACGACCTCGCCTACTTCCGCCACCGCGTCGGCGCGGATGAATGCCAGGAGCTGCGCGTCGGTTCGCCGTTCGACTATTCCCGGCAAATGCGCATCCAGATCCCCGTCAACATGCCCGCCCCCGCCGCCGCCAACTTCGAGGAGGCCGCCAGCCGGGCCATCCGCCATTTTGTCCGCGAAAGCCGCGGCCGCGCCTTCGTCCTCTTCACCAACGCCCGCTTCATGAAAAAGGTGGCCGACGACCTGCGCTTCGACTTCGAGGAGGACGGCTTTGAATTCCTTGTCCAGGGCACCGGCACGCCGCCGCAGCGCATGATCGAAAAATTCCGCCACCACGAGGCGGGCGTCCTCTTCGGGCTCGACCGCTTCTGGATGGGCGTCGATGTGCAGGGCGAGGCGCTCAGCAACGTCATCATCACCCGCCTCCCCTTCGCCGTGCCCGACCACCCGCTCATCCAGGCGCGCTTCGAGGCGATCGAGGCCAGCGGCGGCAACGCCTTCCGCGACTATTCCCTCCCCGAAGCCGTGCTGAAATTCCGCCAAGGCGTCGGCCGGCTCATCCGCAGCGGCAGCGACCACGGCACCGTCACCATCCTCGACAGCCGCGTCCGCAACCAATGGTACGGGCGGCTCTTCCTTGAATCGCTCGAACAGTGCCCCGTCGTGGAGGTCGAGATCCCCAACCTGCCCCCTACTCCGTAGAAGCGACGCCCTCGTCGCTTTTCTGCGCACACGGGGTTTTTTACAAAGAGGAAACCAAGCAACCGAAGGGGCGGTCTTGGCACCGTGATTCCCCTTCGTGCTCGTTATTCCCCATCGTGCTCGTGCTCGTCCTCGATCATGCGAACCGAGTTCGAGCACGAGCACGAGTACGAGTACGACATAGGTGATGTCCTCGATGAGCTCGAATGCAAACGATCTCAAAAGTATTCGCCATGCGGCAGCCAACACGGTGCCGACGTTGTCCTTCTCGTCAAGGGCATATCCCAAACTGACCGCTACACCAACGGCCTTGCCATATTCAGTCTGCTCATCCTTCCCGCATACGTTGGCGAATTTCCAAGGTAGGACAGTGCTTCCAGCCTGTCCTCTGTGGATCGGCCATGCAAATACAGACAGGCTGGAAGCACTGTCCTACTTTACCGAAGCTTCCCGCTCGTTTTCCAACGCCCGTAGCAAGCGGGACGCTTCCGCTACGTTCGTATCATTCGTCGAACGGCATGGTGACGGCGTCGTCGAACGGCAGGTTGTTCAGGGCATC
>JBGSLE010000122.1:0-2960 GCA_041740875.1 Pontiella sp.
CAAAATCTTTTGCCGGATCCGAAGTTATCTATCCACCTGCCGGAAACACGCGATCAGCGCCACCACTGCACTCGATCTACTCTTTCAAGGGAAACTTCCTGATTTTGACTCTCGCTTGAACTCCCCACCTGAATAGTTACGAATGGCCTATCAAGAATGCGCTGGTCGGAATCCCTCTTCCCGATAGTGCGAGCAACCTAGCAGGCGAACCCCGGAACGTCAATTATATTTTGTGATATATTATCACTAACAAGGATAGCCAACATCGCAATACCCTGTATTGTAGATATTTATGATATATCACACCGCGCGTAATCCAAACGACGGGAAAATTCCGCAGGCTGTGCAAACACCGCTTGTTCAGGCATCGACCGCCGCGATAGGATCAAACCCGAACTAGGGTCAGGAAGCGAAGCCGACGGTATCGCCCACCACCAGTTCGGTATCGAGCGAGACGGTGATATGCGGCGACCCTGGGGAGGAGATGCGGCGCTGGATCATCTCCAGAAAAAGGAGGCTCAGTTTCTTATAGGGCAGTTGGATGCGCGTAAAATCCACATCCGGATGCGCCGATGGCGAGTCTTCAAGGTAGGTCGCGATACTGATATCGCCGGGCACCTTGATCCCGTTCTCGCGCAAGCTGCAGCACAAGTGGTAGGCCAACCCTTCGGAACTGGTCACGACCGCCGTGGGGCGGTTCTTCATCGCCATGATCTTTTGCGCAAGCTCCAAACCGGATTCCTTGTGGGCGTTTTCGGCATCTTTGGCGGAGCGTTTGATGATGATGGTGCGGTTGGTGCAGAAATGGTCGCGCATGCCCAGATCCAGACCGCTCCAGGTGGCCACCCGTACCCAAAGGTGGTTGAACCCCTGGCGATCCAACCCGTTCTCAAAGTTGTACAGTCCTTCGGCTACGTTGGTGCGCGGAGGATTACGGTCAAAGGCGGCCCACAGGATGTTCCGATGCCCATGTTCGAGAAGGTGGTTGTACAGAATGGCCGTGGACTTTCCTTCGGAAAAATTGACGCAATCGATGCCGGGGATCACATCGTGGGAAATGCCGTATACAACCGGCGCTATTTTCATCAATTGCCGCGTCCAGCTTTCCGGCAGCACCTGGCGCAAAATGATCCCTTGCTGCCTGGCCCTTGGCATTTTTGTCAAAAGGTCTTCGGGGTCGTTCACTTCCGCCACGGTCAAGACTCCCCCGGCGGCCTCCACGTTTTTCATCAGCTCGGTGACGATGCGCGAAAGCTTGTAGGGGGATTCGCCGACGGGGTTCCCAGAGGGGAAAATGGGGAGGATGATGCGCAGGCAATGCTCCGGATGGGCGGCCGGGTTCGCCTTGGAATGGATCATGCCGCTGTTCCGCAGATAGCCCATTTTTTCGGCTATCTTTAAAACCTTGCTGCGGGTCTGCTCGTTGACCCGCCCGACCCCGCGCACGGCGCGCGATGCGGTGATGACACTGACCCCGGCCTTCTCGGCGATCTCCGTTAGCGTAACTTTGTTTTTCATTTGGATACGCTCCCATGATGCCGCCGTTTATGCAAGAAATTATGGCGTCTGGCGACAAAATGCCCCCTTTCCATGGCCACTCGATCAATCCGGGGCACACTCAAAAAGTTCATTTCCGTTCTTGCATGCCGCCCATTTTTTGCGATAGTTTACCACAGTTAATTGAGGGAACTTAGCATGGTGAACATGAAAGCGGCTTTTTTTACGCACAACGATGCCTACCGGCCCGACAACCGGATCGACTATGTCTTTTCGCAGGGACGCCAGGCGATCATTGGCGGAATGTGCGAGCTGTACCCGACCCGGATTACACCATCGAATTTCAATGAAGAAGCCCCCAACCTCCGGGATTTGGATGTCATTTTTTCAACCTGGGGCATGTGGCCCTTGGCACCGGAACAGCTTGAGCAACTCCCCAACCTGAAAGCGGTTTTTTTTGCGGGAGGCTCGATTAAGAAGTTTGCCGGACCGATGCTCGAACGCGGCATCAGGATCACCAGCGCCGCCGAAGCCAACGCGATACCGGTCGCCGAGTTTTGCCTCGCGCAGATCCTGCTCGCCGCCAAGGGCTATTTCATCAACAACACCTGCTGCCGCAACCGGATCTTCAAACAGGAAATCGTGGGACGGGGCGCCTACGGCGAGACCGTCGCCCTGATCGGCATCGGGGCCATTGCACGCCAACTCCTGACGAGGCTCGCGCCCTTCAACCTGCGGATCATCGCCGTCTCCAACTATCTGGAAAACAATCCCGAACTGGCCCGCGCCATGGGCATCGACGAGCTGGTGACCATCGAGGAGGCGTTTAAAAAAGCGTATGTGGTGAGCAACCACCTCCCGGATTTGCCCACCAACCAGAAGATTTTCGGCGCCGCGCATTTCGAATCGATGCGCCAAGGCGCCACCTTCATCAATACCGGGCGCGGTGCGCAGGTGGACGAAGCGGCCCTGGTCAACGTGCTGCGCCAGCGAACCGACCTGACGGCCCTGCTCGACGTGACCTGCCCCGAGCCGCCCTTGCCCGACAGTCCGTTATACACCCTGCCCAACATCCATCTGTCCGCGCATATTTCCGGCAGCCAAAACGACGAAACCGTGCGCATGGCCGACTTTGCCATCGAGGAGTTCAGGCGATTCCTAAACGGGTTGCCGCTTGAACACGAAGTGCTGCCGGAATTATTCCACGCCCTGGCGTAGGGAGGCCCAACCATCCGGCCAGGCGGAAAAAACGGGTTTAACCCAGAATAAGGGATCATGGGCATGCCGAAAAAAAACATCCTCTTCATACTGCCGGACCAGCTCCGGGCCGATTTCCTAGGGTGCTACGGCAACCGCATCGTCAAGACGCCCGCGATCGATGCGCTGGCGGAATCCGGAACAACCTATCGCCGCGCCTACTCCCCGTCCCCCATGTGCGTGCCCGCCCGCGCCTCGCTGCTGAC
>JBGSLE010000123.1:0-17679 GCA_041740875.1 Pontiella sp.
AGCCGATGGTGGGTAATGCGCTGCCGCTGGCCAACATTCCCCTCGGCATGTCGATCCACCACATCGAGCTGATCGCCGGGAAGGGTGCGCAGCTGGTGCGTTCGGCCGGCACGTCCGCGCAGCTGATGTCCCGCGAGGAGGAGTTCGCGCACATCAAGATGCCTTCCGGCGAAATCCGCCTGATCCACACCAATTGCCTGGCCACGATCGGCCGCGTCGGCAATGTCGAGCACAACAACATCAAGATGGGCAAGGCCGGTCGCAAGCGCTGGCTGGGCATCCGCCCGACGGTTCGCGGCGTGGCCATGAACCCGGTCGACCATCCGATGGGCGGCGGCGAAGGCCGCACCTCCGGTGGCGGCCATCCCCAGTCGCCGTGGGGGCTTCTTGCGAAAGGCAAGAAAACGCGTTCGAGGAAGAAGGCGTCGAACAAGTACATCGTTGAGCGGAGGAAGAGATAACCATGGCACGTTCACTGAGAAAAGGCCCGTACGTAGACGGCAAGCTGGTCAAGAAGGTTCGCAAGCTGGAAGATTCCAGCCGCAAGGCCCCCATCAAGACCTGGGCTCGCAGTTCGATGATCGTTCCGGAATTCGTCGGCCACACGTTCAACGTACACAACGGCAAGGTATTCGTTCCGGTTTTTGTTACGGAAAACATGGTTGGGCACAAGCTCGGCGAGTTTTCACCGACGCGCGCCTTCAGAACCCACGGAATGGCAACGGATAAGGGATAGTCCTGATTTTTTTCAAGGAAGTACTGGATTTTAAATGCGAATTGCATAGACTGTCCGACCTTTGTTCCACTGTGGAAAAAACGAGAGAAAACACCATGGAAGTGTCAGCAACAACCAAATATGTGAGAATGTCGCCGACGAAGGCTCGCGACTTGGCGAACGCCATCAAGGGTTTGCCGGTAGCCGACGCGCTGCGCATCACGGAATTCAATGCCCGCAAGGCTGCGTTCCAGATCGGCAAGACCCTCAAGTCGGCCATTGCGAACGCCGAAAACAACGAAGGGTTGTCGGCAGACAACCTGTATGTAAAGAACGCCATCATTGATGGCGGGCCGATGATGAAGCGTTTTCGTCCTCGTGCCCGGGGCATGGCAAGTCCGATCCAAAAGAAGACAAGCCACGTAACCATTGTTTTAACCGACAACGCGTAGTTGAGGAAAGGAGACCATCTTGGGTCAGAAAGTAAATCCTATTGGACTAAGGCTCGCCTTGAACAAGGACTGGCGCTCGCGCTGGTATGCTGAAAAGCGCGACTTTGGTGCCTTGCTGAAGGAAGATCTCGATATCCGGACGCTGGTCGCCGAGCGCCTCAAGGATGCCGCGGTATCGGAAATCTATATCGAACGCTATGCCAACCGCATCCGTGTGACGATCAAGACCGCCCGTCCGGGTTTGGTTATCGGTCGCAAGGGCGAGGATATCGACAAGCTCCGCGAAGTGATCGCCAAGATCACGAAGAAGGAGATCTATGTTGAGATCACCGAAGTCAAGAAGCCGGATATGGACGCCACGCTAGTGGCTGCCAACGTGGCCATGCAGCTGGAGCGCCGTGTCTCGCACCGCCGCGCCATGAAGCGGGCGATGCAACTGGCGATGGACAACGGTGCCTTGGGCATCAAGATCCGGGTGGCGGGTCGTCTTGGCGGGGCGGAAATCGCCCGTACCGAAAGTTATAAGGAAGGCAAGATTCCGTTGCATACCCTGCGCGCCGACATCGATTACGGTACGGCCGAGGCCCACACGATGGCCGGCCTGATCGGGATCAAGGTGTGGATCTGCAAGGAAACGGAAACGAAAGCCTAGGAGATTGAACCATGCCTTTGATGCCGAAACGAGTGAAGTATAGGAAGGTTCAGCGCGGATCCCGCAAGGGTCTGGCGCAGGCTGGCAACCAGCTGGCCTACGGGGAGTATGGCCTCCAGACGCTGGAGCGAGGCTGGATCACCAATATCCAGATCGAAGCGTGCCGTATCGCCGCGAACCGCGCAATGAAACGTAAAGGGAAGCTGTGGATTCGCATTTTCCCGAACAAGCCGATTACAGCGAAGCCGCTGGAAGTCCGTATGGGTAAGGGCAAGGGGGCCGTCGAATCATGGGTGGCCGTTGTGAAGCCCGGCACCATGCTGTTCGAGCTCGAGGGGATTCCGGAGTCGATGGCGAAGGAGTGCATGCGCCTTGCGGCCACCAAGCTCCCCGTCCGCGCCCGCTTCGTGCAGCGTCACGACCACGACTAAAGGATAGGAAGCGCCATGAAGGTCAACGATTTAAAAGAAATGACGATGGAAGAGCTGGACCAGCACGTGTTGGACATCAAGCGGGAGCAGTTCAACCTGAGGCTCCAGCAGGTGTCGGGTCAGCTGGAGAATCCGGCACGCATGAAGCATCTGCGTCGTACGGTCGCCCGCATCAAAACCATCCAGAACAACAAGAAAGTTGCAGGGTAGAGCGTATGGAAGATACGAAAAGGCATCTAAGGAAAATCCGCGAAGGGCGGGTTTGCAGTGATCGTTCGGACAAGACCATCGTGGTGTTGATCGAGCGTCGCATGCGCCATCCGCTGTACGGCAAGGAAATCCGCGTCTCGAAGAAGATCCACGCCCACGACGAAGAGAACCGCGCCAAGGTTGGCGATGTGGTTCGCGTCATGGAGACCCGTCCGCTCAGCCGCCTCAAGCGCTGGCGCCTGGTAGAGATCGTCTCGGTAGCATCCAAATAGGATCAAGTGCGATGATACAGGAACAAACACGTTTAACAGTTGCAGATAACTCGGGTGCGCGCAGCGTCATGTGCATCCGCGTACTGGGCACCAAGAGCAAGGTGGCGCGCGTCGGCGATGTCATCCGCGTCTCGGTCAAGGAAGCACAGCCCAACGGCGTTGTGAAGAAGGGCGATGTCGTCAAGGCGGTCGTGGTGCGCACCAAGAGCACCATTCGCCGTCCCGACGGTTCTTGCCTGCGCTTCGACAGCAATGCGGCTGTCATTATCGACGATAACAAGAATCCGCGCGGTACCCGTATTTTCGGGCCGGTTGCGAGGGAGTTGCGCGAAAACGACTTCATGAAGGTCGTGTCGCTTGCTCCGGAAGTTCTTTAGGTTCCGGAAGGGGATTCCATCATGAGCAAAATTGTAAAGTGCCATATCAAAAAAGGCGATTCGGTCACCGTGATCGCCGGCGATGACAAGGGCAAGAGCGGCAAGGTACTCCAGGTCATGGCCCAAAAGGGGCGTGCGCTTGTCGAAGGGGTTAACCTTGTCAAAAAACACATGCAGAAAACACAGGACAATCCGCAAGGCGGAATCGTCGAGATTGAAGCACCCCTCGCGATTTCCAACCTGCAGGTTTCTAAGTAAAGTTCCAGTTGCTGGAACGATAATTTTGGAGGAAGGGTTCGATGGCCCCAACACTGAAAACCAAGTATAGAGAAGTCGTAGCGCCTGCGATGATGAAGAGCGAGGGCTACAAGAGCAAGATGCAGGTTCCTGTCCTGAAGAAGATCGTCCTGAACCTTTGCGTTTCTGTGGCGAACGACCGCGACACCCTGACGGCCTTGGCCGACGACCTGGGTAAGATCACCGGACAGCGTGCCGTGATCACGAAGGCGAAGAAGAGCGTGTCGAACTTCAAGTTGCGCGAAGGGATGTCCATTGGCGCCAAGGTTACGTTGCGCAGCGACCGGATGTACGAGTTCCTGGACCGGCTGGTGAACGTCACGCTGCCGCGTATCCGCGACTTCCGCGGCATCCCGACGAATGCGTTCGACGGGCGCGGCAACTACTCCATGGGCTTGCAGGAGCAGACCGTTTTCCCGGAAATCGATCCGGACAAGGTTAAGAAGATTCACGGCATGGACATCACGTTTGTAACATCGGCCGGCAGCGATAGCGAAGCCAAGACGTTGCTTGCGTTGATGGGAATGCCGTTCGCAACCGGCAAATAGGAAGAAGGATTAATATGGTACTGACAGATCCAATAGCCGACATGCTAACGCGCATTCGCAACGCCAACATGGCGGGGAAGAAAGTCGTTCAGATGCCGCATTCGAAGATGAAGAGCGAAATCGCCCGGATTTTGAAGGCGGAAGGCTTCATTAAGGACTACACCACTGAAAACGACGGCGGCAAGAGCGTGCTGAACGTGTTCTTAAAATTCACGGTTGACCGCGAGCCGATCATTCAAGGCATGCGCCGCATCAGCAAGAGCAGTTGCCGCAAGTATGCCAATGCAACCGAAATTCCGCGCGTATTGGGCGGGATCGGCTTGGCGATTCTCAGCACGTCTACGGGCGTCATCACCGACAAGGAAGCCAGACAGAAGAATGTCGGGGGCGAAGTCCTCTGCTACGTCTGGTAGTAAACCGGGGTTAAGTTATGTCTAGAATAGGTAAACAACCAATTTTGATCCCCGGCGGTGTGACCGTCGAGGTGTCTGGCCAAACCGTGAACGTCACGGGTGCCAAGGGAACCAACAGCTACACCTTTCCCCGTTGCGTGTTGGTAGCGGTCGAAGGGGGCAGCGTCGTCGTCTCCCGGGTCGGCAATTCCAAGGACGGAATCACCATGTTCGGCACCGCGCGCAGCCTGGTCAACAACATGATCATTGGCGTCAGCAAGGGGTACAAGAAAGAGCTTCAGATCGAAGGCGTCGGCTACAAGGCGCAGATGAAGGGCTCGGAACTGGTCCTAACGCTCGGCTACTCCCACGACATCAACTACGGCATTCCGCAAGGGATCAAGGTCGCTGTTCAAGGGAATACGACCGTGACCGTTGAAGGGATCGACAAGAATCTGGTGGGCCAGGTGGCGGCGCGCATCCGCGGCTACGCACCGGCGGAACCGTACAAGGGCAAGGGCGTTCGCTACACGGGCGAACAGATTCGCCGCAAGGAAGGCAAGGCGGTTGCATAATCATGAGCACTAAATCCAAAAAAGATCTCCGAGTTCGTCGCCACCTGAGGGTGCGCAAGAAGGTAAAAGGCACGGCCGCGCGGCCGCGCATGGCCGTCTACCGCTCGAACAAGCGCCTGGAGGTGCAGTTCATCGACGATGACGCGCATGTTACGCTGGTCGGGGTCTCCTCCACCGGCAAGAACGCCGAGGCGGCGAAGGCGCTTGGCGCAGTGGCCGCCGAAGCCGCCAAGGGCAAAGGCATTGAGGCCGTGGTGTTCGACCGTGGCGGATTCGCCTTCGGATCCAACCTGAAGACCCTCGCCGACAGTGCCCGCGAAGCAGGACTTAAATTCTAGGCAGATTCAAGGAGTTTCCTACATGGCAGAAGAACGTACAGAACGTAAGGGCCGCCGGGATCGCAAAGATCGCGATGATCGGCATGTGGTCAGGGAGAAGCCCGAATTCGAAGAGCGCGTGGTTCACATCAGCCGCAACTCGAAGGTGGTAAAGGGTGGCCGCCGGTTCAGCTTCGGCGCACTCGTGGTGGTCGGCGACCGCAAGGGCCGCGTCGGATACGGCTTGGGCAAGGCGGCGGAAGTTTCCGAAGCCATCCGCAAGGCCGGCGACACTGCCAAGCGTAGCCTCCAAACGATAACGATGCGCGGAACCACGCTCCCGCACGATGCCTTGGGCAGATTCGGCGGCGCCGAGGTGCTCATCCGTCCTGCGTCCGAAGGTACCGGTATTATCGCGGGCGGTCCATGCCGCGCCGTGCTAGAACTCGCTGGCGTACGCGACGTGCTGTCGAAGTCGCTGGGGAGCAACAACCATCTGAACGTAACCAAGGCGACGCTGAAGGCTCTTAGCCAGTTGCGTTCCAAGGAAGCCGCCCTTGCCGCGCGCAAGGGTTAGTACAAGCAAGAGGATTTAGTCATGGATTTGCATTCATTGCAGACAACAGAAGGCTCGAAGCAGCGCAGGATCCGCGTCGGTCGTGGACGGGCGTCCGGCAAGGGCAAAACCGCTGGTCGTGGCCATAAGGGCCAGTACGCCCGTACCGGCCACAAGCACAAGCCGCTCTTCGAAGGCGGTCAGATGCCGCTCGTGCGCAAGCTCCCCAAGCGTGGTTTTAACAACATCAACAGCAAGAGCATCCTGCCCGTCAATTTGGATGCGTTGGCCATTTTCGCCGATGGATCCGTGGTCACCATCGATCTGCTCAAGGAGCAGGGATTGGTGAAGGGTCATTTTGACGGCGTGAAGATTCTGGGCAATGGAACTGTGGAAAAAAAGCTGACTGTAAAGGTCAATGCCTTTTCCGCTTCGGCCAAGGAAAAGATCGAGGCCGCTGGCGGAACCTGCGAGATCGTCTAGTACACGAAAGGCCACATTCCTATGCTTTCCGCGTTCGTAAACACCTTCAAGATTACCGAGCTCCGCCAACGGATCCTATTCACCTTCGGGTTGATATTCATCTGTAGGCTGATTGCCGCCGTACCGTTGCCGGGTGTCGACGCGGTGTCGATCCGTGCGTTTATCGAAGCGCAGGGAGGCGCGGAAGGGGGGCTGTTCGGGATCATGAACCTGTTCAGCGGCGGAGCACTTCTCCAGTGTTCGATCGGCACGCTGGGCATCATGCCCTACATCAGTGCCTCGATCATCCTCCAGCTGATGACGGCGGTCATCCCTCATCTGGAAAAGCTTGCCCGAGAAGGGGATGTCGGACGCCAGAAGATCACGCAGTACACCCGCTACCTCACCGTCATCATTTGTGCGGTTCAAGGCATCGCCATGGCGATCGCCTTGCAAAGTGGCGGGTATTTTGGATTGCCCACGGATGTCGTCCGGATCCCAGGGATTGGCTTCGTTCTGCTAACCATGCTCAGCTTGGTGACGGGCTCGTTGCTGCTGATGTGGATCGGGGAGCAAATGACCGACCGGGGTATCGGGAACGGGATCTCGCTCATTATTACCATCAACATTGTCAGCAGCATGCCGATGGCCATCAAGACGCTGGTTGACAAGTTGACGCCGATCGATGGCGTGGCGGAAATCACCTATTTCCACCTGGCGTTCCTTATCGCCCTGATCTTCTTCGTCATCCTTGGGGTTGTTGCCGTGACTCAGGCGCAGCAAAAGATACCCGTGCAGTTTGCGAAGCGCATGGTTGGCCGCAAGATGATGCAGGGCGGCACGTCGCACCTGCCGTTGCGGGTAAACTATTCCGGCGTCATGCCCATCATTTTCGCTTCGGCCATCCTTGGTATTTTCCCGATGATCGGCAGCAAGTTGCCGTGGCAGGCGGCCAAGGAGTGGGCGAACAGCTTCCCCGTCTCCGGGTGGTATATGTTCTGGTTCGGCATCATGATTCTTTTCTTCTCCTATTTCTGGGTTGCAACCCAATTCAATCCGATCCAGATCGCCGACGATTTGAAGCGACGCGGCGGCTATATTCCCGGTATCCGTCCGGGGCGTCCGACCGCCGAATACCTTGATCGCACCATGACCCGCCTCACGCTGGCCGGCGCCGTGTTCCTGACCGCGATCGCCGTCATGCCCAACGTCATGACTGCGCAGTTCAAGGTGCCGTGGATCGTGGCTTCGTTCTTTGGCGGAACCAGCCTTTTGATCATCGTGGGCGTCATGCTCGACACGATGCGGCAGATCGAATCGCACCTGCTGATGCGCCATTACGATGGCTTCCTGAAAAAAGGCAAGATGCGCGGCAGGCGGTAATGGAAGCGGTTGTGCTATTGGGCCCGCCCGGTGCGGGTAAGGGCACGGTTGCCGCTGTCTTGGCCGAAAATGGCTACCGGCATGTTTCCACCGGAGAGTTGCTGCGCGAGCAAATCCGCCTCCAAACCCCGTTGGGCTGCGAAGCCGGACAACTGATGGCGGAAGGCAAATTTGTTCCCGATGCCGTGGTGGTTGGCATGATTCGCGGTATGCTGGAGCCTTGGGATAAAGGCACCCGGTACCTTTTCGATGGTTTCCCCCGGACATTGGTTCAGGCAGAACGGCTGGACGAGCTCTTCGCAATACTGGGCGGAAACCTGTCTGCCGTTGTGCTGCTGGAATGTCCAGACGAAGTCATCGTCGAGCGCCTGTCCGGTCGCCGCACCTGCCAAAAATGCGGGGCGGTTTACCACTTGAAGTACAATCCCTCGTTATCCGGCGAGCAATGCGACTCCGACGGAAGCGAACTTGAACAACGGCTGGATGATCGGGCCGAGACCATCCGGGAGCGGCTCAAGGTGTATGCCGAACAAACCGCGCCGCTGGTGGACTACTATCGCGCGAAGGGGCTTATCCGCGCCGTCGACGCCACCCAAAGCATCGACAACGTCCGGCATGCGGTAATGGAACTTCTCGGGTAGCCATTCTATGATCATCGTCAAGAAGCCCGAGGAGCTGGAGGCCATGCGCATCAGTTCCAGAAAAACCGCCACCATCCTTCGCAAGGTGGCCGCCATGGTGGCTCCCGGCGTGACGACCAAGGAGCTGGACGACTATGCCGCCGAACTTGCCCGCAAAGAGGGGGGACGGTGCGCATTTTATGGGTACCACGGTTTTGCGGGGCACATTTGCGCGTCGATCAACGAGGAAGTGGTGCATGGAGTGCCCGGCTCCCGGATGATTCGCGATGGGGATTTGGTGAGCATCGATTTCGGTTTGGTATACGGTGGGTTTGTCGGCGACACGGCCACCACGGTGGCCGTGGGCAACGTTCCTCCGGAATGGCTTCGCCTGATGGAGGCCACCCAGGCCTGCTTGGCGGCGGCCATTGAGCAGGCGGTAGAAGGCCATCGCCTGTCCGATATTTCCAATGCCGTCCAGGTGGTGGCGGAGGGTGCCGGGTTTTCGGTGGTGCGGGATTTCGTGGGCCACGGCATCGGCCGCGACATGCACGAAGACCCGCAGATCCCGAACTATGGACCGCCAGGGCGCGGGCCCGTGTTGAAGGCGGGCATGACGTTCGCCATCGAGCCGATGATCAATCTCGGCCTCCACAAAACCGAGGTGCTGGGCGATGGGTGGACCGTGGTGACGAGGGATCGGCTGCCCTCTGCGCACTTCGAGCATACCGTCGCCGTGGGCAGGAATAAGGCCGAGATCCTGACGGTTCCGGCAGAGGGCGCCTGATGGAGAAAAAAGAGACAATTTTACTAGACGCCCGTTTGAAATCTGTGCTAGACAACAACGCTTTTGATGCAGAGCTGCGAAATGGACACCGAATCACGGCCTTTATTGGGCTACGTGACAAGGGTGCGACGCTTCCGCAAGTTGATGCAATCGTTACGGTTGAGATGTCGCCCTTCGATATGTCCAAAGGGCGTCTGGTGATGGACCAGGAGCAATGAAATGAAAGTACGAGCTTCAGTTAAGAGAATGTGTGAACAATGTAAGGTAATCCGGCGTAGGGGTGTGGTTCGCATCATCTGCACGAACCCGCGCCACAAGCAACGCCAGGGATAAGAAGGAGTCTATAAAATGCCCCGTGTACTCGGTATTGATATTCCCGGAAAGAAGAAGCTGGAATACTCGCTTCGCTATATTTACGGTATCGGACCCACGACCGCCAAGGACGTGTGTGTAAAGGCCCTGTTGGATCCCAACAAGAAGGCCGACCTCTTGAACGACGAGGACATTCAGCGCTTGGTCGCCGTCCTGCAAAACGAATACCGGATCGAAGGTGACCTCCGCCGCGAGGTGGCCTCCAACATCCGCCGCCTGATTTCCATCGGTTCCTACCGTGGAACGCGCCATCGTCGCGGCCTGCCGGTTCGGGGGCAGCGCACAAAGACCAATGCCCGCACCCGTAAGGGCGCAAAGCGCACCGTCGGCATCATCCGTGGCAAGGAAGCCCGCGCGGCAGCCAAGACAGGCAAATAAGAAGGCGCTTTAAACAAGGAATATCCCAATGGCAGAAGAAAAAAATGATGTAGAAGAAAAGGCCGCCGCGAAGCCGGCCGTTGCAGTCGAGCCGCCCAAGGTCGAAGAGCAGAAATCGCGGTTGCCCACCGCCGCCGACCTGCTGGCCGACGAGAAGATCGAGCCGATCAAGCGCAAGAAGGGATCCAAGAACGTTCCGTTTGGAATCGCGTTCGTGAAGACCACCTTCAACAACACCATCGTTTCCATTACGGACATGCGGGGCAACGTGGTTTCCTGGAGCAGCGCGGGCCGTTGCAACTTCAAGGGATCGCGCAAGAGCACCGCGTTCGCCGCCACCACCGTGGCGCAGGACGCGGCCCGTACCGCCATCAGCCATGGCATGTCGGAAGTCGAAGTTCGCGTGCAGGGCCCGGGAGCCGGGCGCGAGTCCGCGGTCCGTGCAATTCAGTCCGCCGGCTTGGCCGTTACATCCATCAAGGATACCACGGCGATTCCGCACAATGGATGCCGTCCGCCCAAGCGCCGCCGCGTCTAGCGCAGGCCGCATTTTCGGTTAAAGCAAGCAACCACACCATACGGACCGGTTAACGACCGGTTCTGGGAGGAGATTAGAATGGCTACACGACTCGGTCGTTTTGAAATGCCGAAGCAGGTCGTCAAGGACGAAGCCGCTTCTTCGGAAAACTACGGAAAATTCTATGCCGAACCGTTCGAGGGCGGCTATGGGCGCACCATGGGCAATTCATTGCGCCGTGTGTTGCTCTCCTCGCTCGAAGGGGCTGCGGTTTCTTCCGTCAAGATCAAGGGTGCCCCGCACGAATTCTGCAGCCTCGAAGGGGTTGTGGAGGACGTCACGGACATCATCCTGAATATCAAGCAGCTGATCTTCAAGAGCTATTCCCGCGATGCCCAGACCGTGAAGGTCAAGGTCGAAGGCCCCGGCAAGGTCACGGCGGGCGACATCGTCACTCCGTCGGCCATCCAGGTGCTGAATCCCGACTTCGTGATCTGCAACCTCGCCGAGGGCGGGGTGTTCGAGGCGGAAATGGAAGTCCGGATTGGCCGTGGATACTGCCCCGCCGAACTCAACAAGAAGGAAAACCAGGAAATCGGCGTTATCCCGATCGACTGCCTTTACTCGCCGGTTCGCCGCGTCAAGTACGAAGTCGAGAACACCCGTGTCGGTCGCCGTACCGACTACGATAAGCTCGTAATCGAGATCTGGACCGATGGCCGCGTCAGCCCGGACGATGCGTTGACCATGTCGGCCGCGATCCTTCGCCACCACCTCGATGTTTTCGTCAGCTACGACAAGGACCTGATCGAGTTCGAGGAGAGCGAAAAGCAGATCGACCTCGAGAAGGAAGAGCTGCGCAAGAAACTGAATATCAGCGTGAACGAAATCGAACTGAGCGTCCGCGCGGCCAACTGCCTGAACAACGCCAACATCACGACCGTGGGCGAGCTTGCGCAGAAGACCGAGGCGGAAATGTTGAAGTACCGCAACTTCGGCAAGAAGTCGCTCAATGAAATCAAGGCCAAGATCCAGGAAATGGGTCTCTCGCTGGGCATGACCTTCGAGCCCGACTTGCTCAAGGGTTCGTCTGTCGAAGACTAGTTTAGAACTATCCAGAGGTTGGAACAATGAGACATCGTAATAGAACAGTAAAACTTGGCCGTACCAGTGCGCACCGCAACGAATTGCTTGCCAATCTGGCTTGCGCCCTGATCGACCACAAGCGTATCAAAACCACCTTGGCCAAGGCCAAGGCCGCGCGCGGCTTGGCCGAGAAGATGGTCACCCTCGGCAAGAAGGGGACGTTGGCGGCCCGCCGCCAAGCGATTGCTTCGCTCCATAACGAGAATTCCGTTCGGGAGCTTTTCGATCGTGTGGCCCCGACATTCACCGAGCGTGCCGGTGGCTACACCCGCATCATCAAGCTTGGCCGCCGCATGTCCGATAGCTCCGAAATGGTGCTGTTGGAGTGGGTGGACGCGATCGTGGACGCACCGTCCGAAGACGCCGAGGCCGTGTCCGCCGAGGTGGTTTCCGCCGAATAGGTTCGGATTACAGATCGCCTGAGAAAACCTCGTTGCCTTCCGGTAGCGGGGTTTTTTCTTTTCGCTCGGCCGGAATTCGCGGTTTGCGGAGCAGAATTGCCTGCCAGAAGAGGATTGGGAGCATGAAATTTACCGAATCGCGAATATTCATTTTGTTTTGGATTGCGGAATCGGGGTCAGGTGGTAGCTTTTCGGGGATTTTTGCAAAATCAGGGGATGCAACAACCATACGAAACGGGGAATAGGCCAATGGGCAGAAGTTTGTTTATCCAGAAAATCATCGATGCTGCAAAAGTTGAGCAGCGTAACATCGTGCTTCCGGAAGGGAGCGACGAGCGCGTGCTAGAAGCCGCCAACATCCTTAACAAAGAGCAAATCGCGAAGATCACCGTACTGGGAGACCAGGATAAGATCGCCGAGTTCTTTGCCTCCAAGGGATGGAACCTCAAAGGGATCACCGTTATCAACCCGGCCACTTCCGAACGCCTCGCGGGTTATGCCCATGCGTATTATGAGCTACGCAAATCCAAGGGCGTGACGGAGGAGCAGGCGTTGGAGACGGTCAAGAAGGTCAACTATTTCGGCATGATGATCATGCAATCCGGCGAGGCCGACGGCTTGGTGTCCGGTGCCGCGCATTCTACGGCCGATACCGTGCGCCCGGCGCTGCAGATCATTAAATCCACCAAAAAAGATTCCATCGTATCGAGCTTCTTCATCGAGTGTGTGAATGGAACCCCGTATATCTTCGCGGATTGCGGATTGGTCGAAAATCCCGATGCGGATCAATTGGCTCAAATCGCCGTTCAAAGCGCGCATTCAGCGATCAAGTTCAACATACCGCCAAAAACGGCGATGCTTTCGTATTCAACCTATGGTTCGGCTAAAAACCCGCTGGTCGACAAAGTGGTGGAAGCGACTGCCCTAGCCAAGAAAAAGGTAGCGGAGGAGTCGCCGGACAAGAATATCGTGATCGATGGAGAGCTACAGGTGGATGCTGCCATTGTTCCAGCGGTGGCCAAGAAAAAATGCCCGGCCAGCCCGCTAGGCGGCGAAGCCCGCGTATTGGTTTTCCCTGATCTGAATTCAGGCAACATTGCCTACAAGATCGTAGAACGAATGGCTGGCGCAGAGGCTTTCGGGCCCTTGTTGCAAGGGCTTAAAAAACCCGTCAATGACCTTTCCCGCGGCTGCAGCGTCGAGGATATTGTCGGGGTCGTGGCCATCACGGTCCTCCAGTCGCTTTAGTGCTTAACACCGTACAACTGAGTTAATCCACAAATGAAAATTCTCGTTCTCAATTCCGGTTCCTCATCGATCAAGTTCAAGCTCTACAAGGTGGACGATGCCAACCGGTATTTTTCCGCCATGTGCGAAGGGCAGGCCGACCGCATCGGCATTGCTGGTTCAACCATCACCCGCCAGTGCGCCGGCTGCGACGACAAGGAAAAGCAGTTCATCGACCTGCCCACCCACAAGACGGCCATTGATGAAATCCTCAAGCTGCTGGTTTCGAGCGACCGGGGTGTGCTGGCCAGCCTTGACGAACTCAGCGGGGTCGGCCACCGCGTCGTGCATGGTGGCGAGGATTTCACCGCTTCCGTGCTGGTTGACCGCGAAGTGGTCAAGGCGATCGAGCGCAATTCCATGCTCGCGCCCCTCCATAACCCACCTAACCTAATGGGCATCAAGGCCATGCAATCGTTGCTCCCCGACATGCCCCAGGTGGCGGTTTTTGACACGGCCATCCACCAGAGCATGCCTAAGAAAGCCTACCTGTACGCATTGCCGCGCATCCAATACACGAACTACAAGATTCGTAAATACGGGTTCCATGGAACCTCGCACGGCTATGTGGCCCAAAAGGCTGCCGAAGCATTGGGCAGGCCGCTGGAAGAGCTCAAGCTGATCACCTGCCACCTCGGCAATGGTGGTTCGCTCGCGGCGTTCATGGGCGGGAAATCGGTCGATACCAGCATGGGTTTCACGCCGCTCGACGGCATCATCATGGGTACCCGCTCCGGCACGCTCGATCCCTACATTCCGCTGCACATCATGGAGTCGCAGGAACTCTCCGCCGCCCAGGTAAGCACCATGATGAACAAGCAGGGCGGCTTGCTGGCCATCGCCGGGAAGAGCGACATGCGCGACATCGTCAATTCAGCCAAGGAGGGCGACCAGGCCTGCATCGATGCCATTGAAATGTTCTGCTACAGCATCCAGAAATACATCGGCAGTTATGCGGCGGCCATGAACGGTGTCGATGGCATCGTCTTTACGGCGGGCGTCGGTGAAAACAACCCCATGTTGCGCGGAAAGATTCTGGAAAACTTCACCTTCCTCGGACTGGAAGTGGACGAGCAGCGCAACAACACCAACCAAACCATCATCACCACCGATGCGTCTAAGGTGGCGGGCCTGAAGATCCACACCAACGAAGAGTTGGTCATTGCGATGGACACCTACCGGCTCATCAAGAAGTAGAGCGGTGCGCACCTCCAATCATTGGAATCGCCTTGCGGATGGGTTCCAGTGGTTGGAGAGTCTGAAACCATGCCCACGCGCTACAAAATAAAGATCGCCTACGACGGCACCAACTATTCCGGCTGGCAGGTGCAACCCAAGCACCGCTCCGTGCAAGGCGAGATCGAACGCCTGGTTGCCGAGATGGCGAACGAGAAGCACGTGCGGGTCGAATCGTCGGGGCGAACCGATGCCGGGGTCCACGCCCGCGAACAGGTAGCCCATTTCGACCTTCAAAACCCGGCGGAACCCCGCTATTTCCTGCGGGGGCTCAACGCCCAGCTCGACCGGGACATCCGCATCCTGGCCATGGAGCGGGTTCCGGAGGAGTTCCACGCCCGCTTTAGCGCGGTCGGCAAGGAATACCGCTATTTCATCTACAACGGCCGCATCGTTCCGCCCACAAAGCGCCTCTATTGCCTTCAGGAGGGTCGGCCATTGGATGTGGAGCGGATGCGCCGCGCCGCCGCGTTGCTGGTTGGCGAGCACGATTTCGCCCCCTTTTCCGCCAACCCCAACCGGGAGATCGACGGCACTGTGCGCACGGTCAATTCACTGCACGTCCGCAAGCATGGCGCGAACTTGACGCTGGAGGTACAGGGCAACGGCTTTCTCTACAAGATGGTGCGCAGCCTCGCCGGTTTCCTGGTGCGCGTCGGCATGGGGACGCTGGAGCCCGAGGCCGTCCACGAAATCTTGGCGCATGGCAAACGCACGGCGCTCGTTCCCACCGCCCAAGCCCAAGGGCTGTTCCTCTGGAAGGTCTTCTACTGAGATCAGTGGGCTAGCGTGGAATCCGTGCGGTGATTTTTTCGGCAACCTGGCGGAAGAGTTCCCGCTGCTTCTCAATCGGCCTGGAACGGTCGAGCTTGGTTTGCAGCGTTCCCGTCCAGACGGCCATGCCGGTTTGCGCATCGGCCAGCGTCAGGTGAAGCGTGCCGACCTCGACATTGTAGATGGTCATATCCGGTTGCCGCTCTTCATAAGCCCATTTGCCGCCGTCCTTCTTGAAGGTCAGTCCGCCGGAAAAATTGCGCTCTTCTTCGCCGGCCGGCGTCGTGTACTCCTGATGCTCCTTGAGCTTGATGTAGTACGAAACCTTCAGGCCCGAGGCCTCGGGGGTTCCCGCTTCCGCCCAGCCGCGCGCCGCGAAGGCGGCGGTCAGCGCCCGCTGCATATCCTCGCTCAAGTAGGTGTCGTCCTCGTCGAGAATTTCGGCCGGCGCGCCGATCCACTGGAAGGTTTGGGCGCTGGCGAAATCGTAGGTTCCAATGCGCTGGGAATCGACCTTCATGCTGGAGCATCCGGCAAGCAGCGAAAGGGCGGTGGCCAGCAAGGCGGCAGTCTTGATATTCATGGCGTCTCCGGGTTGGAAAACAATATAGGTTCTGCTTACATGGCTGTCCATGGGTAAAACGGATCTCATTGTGATCGGCGGCGGAGCGGCCGGATTGATGGCGGGCTGCGCGGCTGGCGAACTGGGATTGCGCTGCCTCGTGCTGGAGCGCAAGCACAAGCCCGGCCGCAAGTTGCTGATGTGCGGAAATTCCCGCTGCAACCTCACCACCAACATTTCCGACGACCGGATGCTCCAGATGTTCGGCGAGCCCGTCGGTACGTTCCTCGCACCGGCCATCCGCGCGTTTACGCCCGCCATGCTCCAGCGCTGGTTTGCCGCCAGCGGGCTCAAGACCGCCGTCAAGGCGGGCAACAAGGTCTATCCCCACACCGAACGCGCCGCCGACGTGCTCAACCTCTTTCTCGACCAGCTGCGCGACCGCGAGGTGTCGCTGGCCTGTTCCGCCACGGTCGAAGCGATGCAAAAAACCAAAACCGGCTTCCGGGTGGCCACCACCAATTTCGAGGTTGAAGCGGCGTATGTCTTAATCGCGACCGGCGGGATCAGCTACCCCAAAACCGGCTCGGTCGGCGACGGGCAGGAGTGGGCCCGGACGCTGGGGCATTCGGTTGCGCCCTACCGCGCGGGCCTGGTCGGTTTCGAGGTCGAACCGGCGGTGCTCAAGGGACGCATCGGCCAGGTGTACGAAAACGTGCAGGTTGAAATCCTTTCCGACGGCAAGCCCATCGCCCAAACCCGCGGCGTGTATGAAATCGAAGCATGGGGCGTCGGCGGAACGGCGCTCACCGATGCCAGCCGCATCATCGCCCGCCTTCAACTCCGGAATCCCTCGCTTCTGGTCACATTGGAGGGTGGCCGGCAAGAGGAGATCCGGCCCCTGCGCACGCGCAATATCAAGGAAGCCATGGTGACCGTCGGCGGCGTCTCCCTCGATGAAGTCGATCCCCGGACGCTGGAGTCGCGCAAATGCCCCGGGCTCTATTTTGCCGGCGAAGTGCTGGATGTCGACGGCCCGACCGGCGGGTACAACCTCCAGGCCGCGTTTTCCACCGCCCGGCTGGCCGTGGCGGCCATCGGGGCGCGCTGCGGGAAACGCGGGTATGCGATCCTTGAAAAAAGCGCCCAGCCGCCCCGGCGGCGATGATGGCCCGCTTATGGGTTGCCATCCCCGCCTGGGTTTGTATGGTGTTGCGCTCAATCTTCTATGAAAGGCACTCCCATGGTCGAAAACGGAAAGAGCGTTAAAATCCACTATACCGGAACCCTCGACGACGGAACCCTGTTCGATTCGTCGGCGGGCCGGTCGCCGCTTGAATTCGAAATGGGCGCCGGCATGGTGATTCCCGGTTTCGAAAACGGGGTGCGCGCAATGGCCGTCGGCGAAAAAAAGTCGATCCATATTCCAGCGGCGGAGGCCTACGGCGAATACCGCGAAGAGCTGGTCATGCAGTTCGAGCGCGCGCAATTGCCCGCAGGCCTCGATCCCGAAGTCGGCATGGGTCTCCAGATGCAGGGACCTCAGGGGCAGCCGATTCCCGTCACCGTTTCCGCCGTCGATGCACAGTTTGTGACGATCGACGCCAACCACCAACTCGCAGGCCAAAACCTCAACTTTGAACTGGAATTGGTCGCGGTTTGCTAGGCCCTTCCGGCGCGTAGGGCGGCGATCCGGTCGAGGATGCGCCGCGCGCACTCCTCCTTGCCGATGCGTCCCCACTCATCGAAGGTTTCGGCGTGCTTTGACAGATAGCTGAACGTCCCGCTATCGGCGCCCAGCGTCGCCGGAGTGTTGAGCACGATTCCGTCGAGGTGTTTGTCAGCCAGCTTGCGGCGCGCGCATGCTTCGCCGTCGGAAGTCTGCAACGCGAAGCCGATGGCCACCTGGTCCGCCCGCTTGCCGGCGCAGAGGGTTTTGGCGATGTCCGGGGTGGGGCGC
>JBGSLE010000124.1:0-5861 GCA_041740875.1 Pontiella sp.
GGTGCCGCAGCCGGATGCGGTTGACCATGTAGCTGCCCGTCTCGACCCCGGAAAAGAGGGCGGAAAGCAGGATGCAAACCACGATGAGCACAGCGCTTTCCAGCATCATGGCTGACCTCCGTTCGACCCGGTTTCGAGTTCAAGCAGCACCGATTCGATGCGGTTCGACCGCACCTCCTCGACCGTAAAGCGCAGGTTGCCCATGTGGACGGCATCGCCGGCCTTTGGCATGCGCTTGAGCAGGGAGACGACGAGACCGCTCAAGGTATCCATCGCCAACCCCTGCATCGTTTCGCTCGGCAAGAGGCCCACGAAAAGGTTGCGCCACTCGCGGATGCCGAGGTTCCCTTGCAGTCGGTAGGTCGTTTCGTCCAGTTGCTCGACCGCAGGCGCCTCCATCGCGTCGAATTCCCCCACCACCTCTTCGAGCAAATCCTCCAGGCAGACCGTGCCGGCCAGCCCGCCGTATTCGTCGACCACGCAAACCATGCGCAGCCCACCGGAGAGGAATTCGCGCAGCATCACGTCGGCCCGCTTGGTCTCCGGCACGAAATCCACGGGATGGGCGAAATCCGACAGGGGGCGGGCGGGATCGGGGTTGACGAAAAGGTCGCATACCGAGACCACGCCGACGACGTTGTCCTCGTCGCCCTCGTAGATCGGCAACAGCTCGATCTCCTGCGCGGCCGCCTCGGCCAGGGCCTCCCCGGCAGGGGCGTCGGCCCGGCGGAATAGTTGCCGGACGCGGGGCACCATCAGTTCGCGCAGGCGCAATTCGGGCAGGTTGACGATATCCTCCACGATCGCCTTCTCCTGCTTGCCGAAGGTGGCGTCATGGTGCGTGGCCTCGATCAGCATCCGCAGTTCGTCGGCCCCCAGCCGGTGGTCGTGGAGATCCGCCGGCTCCAGCCAATCTGTGATCCGCTCCAGCACGCGGCGCACCGGCCCCATGAAGCGGAACCAGGCCAGCAGCGGCAGCGAATTGAAGCGCACCACCCGTTCGGGGAAGGAGATGCCCACCGCCTTGGGCAGGATTTCGCCGGAAAGGATAACCACCAGCAACACGGCGACGCCGGAGGCCGCCTGCCACCCCTCGCCGTGGCGCGCGCCAATCTCCATGCCCAGCACCGCGCTGATCGAGAAAAAGAGGATGTTCACCACCAGGTTGCCGAAGAGGATTGCCACCAGCAGGCCGGACGGATTGTCCGAGAGCAGCGACAACATGCGCTCGACGTGCCGCCCCTCGCGCCGCAAATCCCTGATCTGCTGACGGTTGAGCGAAAAAAGCGCCGATTCGGTGCCGGAAAAAAAGGCCGAGCACAATAAAAGAAACGCCATCGTCAGCAAGGCCAGTATGTGGTCCGCAAGTATTCCCAAGAAGGTCCTCCATTGGTTTAATGGGCGCATTTAACCGTTCGGCTGCGGCAATGGGAAGCCTCGGGCGACATTATTCAAACGAGGGAGAGTTTCCGCTTCAAAATCCGGCGGGTTCGGATAAGGTTGCGCCCCATGAGGAAGTTCCGCCTAGAAACCCGTTCCCGCACCGAGTTCGTCAACATCGATCGGCAAGTGGAGCAGGTTTTGGCGGAAATTTTTCTGCTGGAAGGGATTGCGACGGTATTCGTCCCCCACACCACGGCGGGCGTGACGATCAACGAAAACGCCGATCCCGACGTGCTGGCCGACCTGGAGCTGGTGTTTGATCGCGCCGTGCCTTGGAGCGGTGGATACCGCCATGGCGAAGGCAATGCGGCCGCGCACGCCAAGGCCAGCATGGTGGGTTCGTCGGCGCAGGTCATCGTTTCCGGCGGACGGCTGCAGCTCGGCACGTGGCAGAGCCTCTTTTTTTGTGAATTTGACGGACCGCGCACCCGGGAGGTGTGGGTCGAAGGGATTGCAAGGCCATGAGTAGCAAAAATACACGTTGGATGGCGGGTGGCGCCGGCCTTGTGCTGGCCCTCTTCATCGGTTGCGGCGAACGTTCCGGCGAAAAGGAATACAACAAGGCCCTTTCCGCATGGAAGGACGGCGACTTGGTCCATGCGCGCACGCTGTTTGAAAAATCGATCCGCAAAACCTCCGGCGGCGAAAAGAAATCGGTGGCGCTCAACCAGCTCGGCCTGGTTCTTTGGCAGCTCGGGGAGGCCGAAGCCGCCGCCGACGCCTTCACCAAATCCGCCGCGCTGACGGAAACCCTCTCGGGCGCGAGCCTGAACATGGGCATCGCCCTCTTCCGCGCCGGCCGGATGGACGAAGCCGAGGTGGCGCTCAACAACGTCCTCGGGGAAGAGGCCAACAACGCGTCCGCCCTCGCCATCCTGGGGCTCATCGAAGCCCGCCAGCGCAACTGGGATGCCGCCACCCGGCAGATCTCCAAGGCCGTTTCGGCCAAGCCGGGCGATCCGGCGAGCCAGAATGCGCTGGCCCTGGCCGAACTGCACAGCAACCGCAACGCCGATGTCGCCATCAAGCGGCTCCAGCAGGTTCTCTCCGCCTATCCCGACTATGCGCCGGCCGCCTACAACCTCGCCGTCATCTACGACCAGTGGCAGAGCAACAAGAGCGCCGCGCTGGATTGGTACAAGCAATATCTCCAGAAGGCGGGCCCCCAGGCGAGCCGCGCCGAAGCCGCAACCAGCGCCATCGCGCGATTGGGCGAAACCCCGGCAACCCGCACCGCGACGACGAATCCGGACGCCGCCCTGCGCTTCATGGAAGAAGGATCGCGGCTACAATCGCAAAACCGTTTCACGGATGCGATTGGCCAGTACCAGAAGGCGGTCGAGGCCGATCCCGGCCATAAAAACGCCCACTACAACATGGGCCTGGCTTACTATGCGCTGAAAAACTATGCCGAAACCGTGCGCTGCTGCATCGCCGCCCTGCGCATCGACCCGCGGTTTTCCGACGCCCGCTACATGCTCTCTCTGGCCTATTTCCAGCAGCGGCAGTGGAACGAAGCCGAGCGCGAAGCCCTGGAGCTGAAGAAAACCGATGCCAAGCGCGGCGACGAGATGCTCGGCTTCATTTCCGCCGCCCGCAAGCGCTAGGCGACCGCTACCGCTTGGGCGGGAACTTCGCCAGGATTTTCGCCACCGACCCGTTCACCACCTTGGTCATCCGCGCGGGGCTGTTGCCTTCGTAGACCGTGCGGCGGCCGATGCCGCGCCAGATCGTCTTCCCGGTGGCGGGGTCGATAATGTCGATGGTCAGGGATCCCTCTTCATAGTCGTTGATGGCCGTGTTGTAGCCCACCCCGCCGTAGCGGCCATAGCCTCCGCTGCCGACGCCGAAGCCGACCGTGTTGGCGCTGAGGCGCTGCTTGTAGTCGATGAAATAGGACACCCGGAAATCCGCCGCCTCGCGCCCGGCGGAAACAAAACCCTTGGCCGACAGCTGCGCAGCGACCGCCGAGCGGACGCGCTCATCGATCAAATCGTTGTCGATGCGCGGATTGCCCGTTTTGGGTTGTTCGGCGAATTCCCAGGCAAAGGAGTGGAGCGCTGAAAAATCCACCGACGTATCATAGTCGCGCACCACGCTCACCGAGGAGCAACCCGCCAGCAGCGCCGTGGCGGCGGCATACAGGAACAGTTCTCGTTTCATCTTCGGACCTCCATTGAATCGATCGCAGGATTATAGGCCGCTTTCGGCGGCTGCCAAGCCCGCTCAACCAAAGCGCTTGCGCACGTGCGCCACCAACAACCGGTCGATCCACCCGGCGGGCAGGAACCGCGCCGCCCAATCGCCCAGGTAGGCCGGAAGCGTGACGCGGTAGCGTATTTTCGGGCGGGGCGACTCCAGGGCGTGGACGATTTTCTTCGCCACCGCCTCCGGCGGCAACCGGAAGCGATCCTCGGCCATGCCGCCGTTGCGGCGCTTTTCGAAATAGCGGACATAGGCCGCCCCGAAGCGCGACCGCTGCGTATCCAGCCGGGCTTCCCCCTGCCCCGCGCAGTTGGTTGAAAAGCGGGTTCGGATGGGCCCGGGCTCGACGAGCGAAACCATGATCGCCTCCGGCGAAAGCTCCACGCGCTGCGCGTCGCTCAACGCTTCGAGCGCAAACTTAGAGGCCGAATAGATGCCCATGAACGGCAGGGCCAGCCGGCCCACGACCGAACTAATGTTGACGATCCGGCCATAGCCCTGCGCGCGGAACACAGGAATCAGCCGGTTCGTTAGCTCCTGCAAGCCGAAGAGGTTGACCTCGAACTGCTGGCGCATGGCGTCGCGCGAGAGGTCCTGCACCGCGCCCGGCATGCCGAAACCGGCATTGTTCACCACCGCGCCCAGTTTTCCATGGTTCCGGGCCAGCACCGTTTCCACGGCGGCGGCGATGGACTCGCTCGCACAGAGATCCAGCTCCACCGCATCGAACCCCGCCGCTTGCAGCGCCGCCAGATCCTTCGCCTTGCGGGCGGTCGGGAAAACCTTCCAGCCCCGTGCGCGCAGCATCTCCGCCGTCGCCAATCCGATGCCCGACGAGCATCCGGTGACCAGCACGGATCGGTTTTCAATAGGTCTCGGTTTCATAGGGCGCGACTATGTGGATCGGATTCCGGTTCCGACAGATTAAAAAATCCGGTTTCCCCTCTTTTTTATTGGGCGGATTTGCGCGATACAATGGCGCGCCATGCACGCCGCCGTCAGCCAACCCATCGGGAGAGAAGAGCTATGAAAACGACCGCCACGCACCGCAGCGCCATCCTCCTGGCCATCCTCCTGGCCGCCGCAGGGAGCGCCACCGCCCAAAAAACCGCCACGCAACCCAACATCCTTTGGCTGACCTGCGAAGACAACAGCATCGAATGGGTCGGGTGCTACGGCAACCCCCACGCCCAGACACCGAACATCGACCAGCTGGCCAAAGAGGGTTTCCAATACATGCACGCCTACGCCAACGCCCCGGTCTGCGCCCCGTCGCGCTCGACCTGGATCACCGGCATGATGGCCATCTCCACCGGCACCTTCCCGATGCGCAGCCGCAACAAAATCCCCCACGACCGCATTCCCTACTACCCCGACCTGCTCAAGGCCAACGGCTACTATGTCGGCAACGACACCAAGACCGACTACAACATCGGCGGCCGCGACGACAAGGAGTGCTGGGACAACCCCGGCAAGGTCGACTGGAACGCCCTCAAGAAAAACCAGCCCTTCTTCCAGATCATCAATTCCACCACTTCGCACGAGAGCAAGGCGCAGGGCGACGTCGAAGGCACGCAGCACGACCCTGCCGACACCCGCCTGCGCTCGTACCACCCCGACCTGCCGGACGTCCGCAAGAACTACGCGAAATACCACGACGCCATGAAGCGCATGGACGCCGAGATCGGCGCCGCGCTCCGCCAGCTCGAGGAACTCGGGCTGGCCGAAAACACCATCGTCATCCACAACTCCGACCATGGCGGCGTGCTCCCGCGCAGCAAGCGCTACCTCTTCGAAAGCGGACTCCACTGCCCGCTCATCGTCCGCATCCCCCCGGCATACAAGAACCTCTGGCCCGCTGAAAAACCGGGAACGAAGATCGACCGCCTCGTCAGCTTCGTCGACATGCCCAAGACCTGGCTAAGCATCGCCGGCGCGAACGTCCCCGCCCACCTGCAAGGCACCGTCTTCCTCGGGCCGCAGTCCGAAACCGAACCCGAATTCCACTTCGCCTTCCGCGGCCGCATGGACGAGCGCCTCGAAAACGCCCGCGCCCTCTGCGACAAGCGCTACCTCTACATCCGCAACTACATGCCCTACGTCCCGTGGATGCAGCACCTCGACTACCTGTGGAAAATGAAGGCCACCGGAGCGTGGGAAGCCCACGTCAAGGCCGGACTGGCCACCGAGGTGCAGGCGCGCTTCTTCGCCCC
>JBGSLE010000125.1:0-2220 GCA_041740875.1 Pontiella sp.
CGCCGTTGTAGGCGATGGCGCTCATCATCGAAAGGATTTGCAGCGCGGTGGTGGCCACGCCCTGCCCGATGGCGACGCGCGTGGGGGTGAGCTTCGACCAGTGGCGGGGCGCGGCGAGGATCCCGCCCTCCTCCCCCGCGATGCCGACGCCGAGCCGGTCGCCGAAATGGAACTCCTTCAGACTGTCGTAGAGCAGCTGGTCGCCCATTTCGAGCGCAATCTTCGCGGTGCCGATGTTGCTGGAAACCTTGATGATGTCGGCCACGGAAATCACCTCTTCCCCATGGCTGTCGCGCAGGGGCTTGCCGCCATAGTGCCAATAGCCTTTTTCGCAGTCGAACCGGTCGGTTTCCTTGACGATGCCGTGGTCGAGTGCGGCGGCCACCACGGCGGCCTTCATGGTCGAGCCGGGTTCGTAGTTGAAGCCGATGGCGCGGTTGCGGCGCCACTCCTCGGGCGCGGAGTAAAAGCGGTTGAGGTCGTAGGTGGGATAGGAGGCCATCGCCAGGATCTCCCCGGTGCGCACCTGCTGGACAATGGCCCACGCCGCCTGGGCGTGGAATTCGCGGCAGGTTTTTTCGACGACCTGCTCGACCACGTATTGCAGCTGCTGGTCGAGCGCCAGTTCGACGGTCGCGCCATCCTCGGGCTCGATGTCCACCGTGCGGGCGCTGTAGATTTCGCTGCGGCGGCCATCCTTCTTGCTCACCCGCAGGCCCTCCTTGCCGCGCAGCACCTCGTCGAAGCGTTGCTCGATTCCCGCGCCGCCTTGCCCTTCCTGGTTGGCGAAGCCGACCACGTGGGCCATGAGCGCCCCCTTCGGGTAAGTGCGGATGGGCGCATCCTCCAGCCCGATGCCGCGCAGGTAAAGGTTGGTTCCCCCGCCGGACGGGGTGTATTCGACGCCGTAGGCACGGCGGGCGAACCGTTCGAGCTGGTGGCCGGGCACAAACTTCCGGATCCGGACATACTGGCGCGAAGTATCCGACAGCAAGGCGGCGATCTCGCCCTCCGGCATCCGGAATTCGCGCGAGAGTACCTTCGCCACGGTGGCGGCATCGCCGTATTGGGCGATATATTTGGGATCGGCGTAGACGTGGTAGGCCGCGAGGTCCATCGCAAGGATCTCCCCGTTGCGGTCGACGATGCGGCCCCGGTTGCCCACCGGCTTCCACTGGAACATGCGCCCTTCCTCGATGGGTTCGAGCACCCAATCCGCCGGCTGGAGATGCAGGTTGGCCAGCCGGGCGCCGATCGCGCTGAACACCGCCAGCACAACCACCCCCAGCACAATCACCCGGCCTTTGAAGCGTCCCTCCGCCATCGGTTCAGCATCCCCCTGTTTCACGCCAAATCCCGCAACCTGCCCACGCAGCGTCACGGGAATTTCATGCAACGAAATTGGCGCGGCCAGCCCCGCCATCCCGGATGGAACCGGCCGCGACTCATGACAGCCTAGTGGGCCATGGCATGCTTTTTCTCCGCCTGGGAGACGAGATCCAGCAGCCACTGGTAAAGGTCGAAGTCCATCTGGACCCGGACGGCCTTGCCGTTCGCATCGTATATGACGTTTACTTTTTTCTTTTCCATTGCGTGCTCCTTTCTTGCGGGGATTCCCCCCTCTTTCCCTATTGCGCCGTGATCGTCGGCAGCACGGAGGACATGGCGGTCCGTCCGGAGGCGTCCCAATGGCTCACCCGCACCACCTGTTGCTCGCGGGGCATCACCATGTCCAAGCCATGCTTGCGGATGGCGCGTTCCAGGTTGGCTGGCGAGGTGATGCTCGACCAGCGGTCCTGCTCATTGACCAGCCGCTTCTGGGCAGCGGCGAGTTCGGCCTCCTTGGCCTTGATTTGTTTTCCAAGCGCATCGCAGCGGGAACAGAGCCACATGTAGCTCAGGCCCAGCACGGCGACGACCACCAGCACGTTGGCTAGCAGCGCCGGGAACGGCACCTGCACCTGGTTTTTTTTCTTCGCAGTGTTTTTCTTTTTTACAGCCATGGCTCATGCCCCTACGTTTACCGCCCGCAGCTTCGCCGAACGCGAGCGCGGATTCGCGGCCTGTTCGTCCTTGCTAGCCGTCAGCGGCTTTTTCCAAATCCATTCCACCGGCGGTTCCTCGCAGTACCGCCGCACCCCGCCCTGTGGCAGCGATTCCTCGCGCGGCACATGGGCATTGAAAAATTGCTTCACCAGCCGGTCCTCCAAGCTGTGGAAG
>JBGSLE010000126.1:0-5500 GCA_041740875.1 Pontiella sp.
TGTCGCGCACGCCTTTGACTCCCTTCCAGTCGATTTCCGGATATTTTGATAGCAGGTCGTGCCCTGTGTGCTTATCGATGTTTTTCACGCTTTCGCCAATGGCTATAAGCTTCATGCAGATGCTGTCTAGCTATTCGAGTCCCGCATCGGAGTCCAGAAACCCGTCGATCGAATGAATGGACGAAAAACGGGCGCGGACTACTGTGATGGCAAGGTCGATTTGCCGAAGAATTTCAACGGTCAATTCCCGATCAAACATAGATGGCATCCCGGTCGATTCTCTTTCGGAGAAATTGGTTCATGTTTTTTCGCACGCGTACAATGTCTATCCGGGTGCCGAACATGGTTTCGAGCTGTTCCTTGAGATGGACAAGCTGGAATGGGTCAACCGTTCTGGTTTCGACCACTATGTCGATATCGCTTCCCTCGGCCTGCTGGTTGCGGGCCATCGAACCGAAAAGCCCAAGCGATACGATGCCATACTTGTCACCTTGTTCGTTCTTGAACCGGTGAAGCGTATTCAATGCCTGTTGTCTGGAAACCATGGAAGCCATTCGTTTAAAACCGGCTGGAAGATAAGAGGAAGCCACAGTGATTGGCAAACCAATGTTTAGGCAAACCCTAATTCCTGCCGTTGGGACAGTCGTCTAAGACGCACTCCACTCCGCTTCGGCCAGGAATTCCCCGATGATTTCCCGGTAGCTTGCGAGTCGCTGGGCCTTCTTGATCTTCTTGAAGAGATCCCGGCCATTGGATAGGTGGGTGGCGAGGTAGGTCCAGAACTCCTTCATTTTCCCCAAGACGGTATGATCGCCATGGAATACGGCCGCATAGCTCGCGAGCACCTCGTCGTGGAAGGCCGCGATGCGCGGGATGGCGTTTTCGGTCGCGGGGTTCCCGCTTTTGATCACCTCGCACAGGAACGGGTTGGCCAGCAGGCCGCGGCCGAGCATGAAACGTTCGATGGCCGGGAAGCGCGCCTTGACCGTTTGGTAAAACGCAAGGTGGTCGATATCGCCGTTGTAGCAGACCGGATGTGCGATCGCGGCATAGGCTTCCGCAAAGGCGTCGAGATCGACGGTGCCGGTGTACATCTGCTTGGCGGTGCGCGGATGGACGATCACTTCGCTCAGCGGGTAGCGGTTGAGGACGGGGATGAGCGCGAGCAGTTCCGATTTGTCGTGGACGCCGAGCCGGACCTTGACGGAAATCCTGCACGGGCTGTTGGCGCAGACCTGATCGAGAATGGCATCGACGAGCTCGGGATGCGGCAAGAGGCCGGAGCCGCGCCGCTTGTTGCGGATCGGCTTGTGCGGGCAGCCAAGATTCCAATTGATTTCGCCGTAGCCGAGGCCGTGCATGGCGATGGCCATCTGCACGAAATCCCCGGCGTTGTTCCCGATGACCTGGGGGATCAGCGGAAGGCCCGAGCTGTTTTCCGGCAGAATGTCCTTGAGCAGCTTCGGGTTGATCCGGTCGGCGGCGACGGTCGGGATGAACGGCGCCATTTCGATGTCCAGCCCATGGAAGTGGCGGACGAACGCCTGGCGGTAGTGCATCGTCGTGATCCCGCGCATCGGCGCCAAAATCAAGACTGGACTGGAACCATTCATTTTGCCTATCCACGGATTTCACAGATTAAGAGGATTAACCCGTGCAATCCGTGGATGAAATCACGCCCTCGAGAGGTATTTCTTTTCGCGGGTGTCGACGCGGATGATTTCGCCTCGTTCGATGTATTCCGGCACCTGGACGATCAGCCCGGTGGAGAGCGTGGCGGGCTTGTTGCGGGCGGTGACGGAGGCGCCTGCCGCGCTCGGGGCGCATTCGGTGATTTCCAGTTCGACCGTATCGGGCATCCGCAGCGAGAGCACCTTTGTCTCTTGCGTCAGCGCGGTGATGCCCTCCATGTCCTCAAGCAGGAAGGGCAGGCAATCCTCGACATCCTCGTACACCAGCTCGAACTGCTCGTAGTTTTCCAGATCCATGAAGGCATAGCGGTCGCCGTTTTTGTAGAGGTATTGCACCTGCTTCGTTTCAAACGAGGTTTCCTTGAGCGCATCGTCGCCGCGGAACACCTTGTCGACCTTCGCCTTGGTGGCGACGTTGCGGAACCGCACCTTGTAGAGCGTGCTGCCGCCGCGCGCGGTCGGGGCCTGCTGCGCGATGCTTTCGATGCAATGCGGGGTGCCGTCGATGTCGACGACGGACGTTTTCTTCAAATCACAAGCCTTGACCATGAATGCCTCCGGGGGTGGAAAAGGGCGCAATATCCATCAAAGCAAGGGATCTTTCAAGCGGTTTGAGCGTGACGATTGACGATTGATCCGTGAGCAAGGCGGTGAACGTGTTGTGTATTCCGTGCTGAGTATTGCTTTTGGCGCGGAATCGAGGGCGCGCCTCAACCATCACGTCTCACTCGTCACGCCTCACGTCCTCCCTTGTTGATCATCGCGGCGCAGAAGCCGGCGCCGAAGCCGTTGTCGATGTTGACGACGGTAATGTTGGGCGCGCAGGAGTTGAGCATGGTCAAAAGCGGGGCTAGGCCGCCGAGGTGCGAGCCATAGCCCACCGAAGTCGGGACGGCGATGACCGGGCAGGGGGCCAGTCCGCCGACGACGGAGGGCAACGCGCCTTCCATGCCGGCCACCGCGATGATGCAGCGCGCCTGCTGTATTTTTGTGTTGTGGGCCAGCAGGCGGTGGATGCCCGCCACGCCGCAATCGTAGAGCCGTTCGACGTTCGCGCCGCAGAGCGCGGCGGTTTCCGCCGCCTCTTCCGCCACGGGAATATCGGCCGTGCCCGCCGAGATGACCAGCACGCTGCCGGTTTTCTCGCGCGGCTCCTTCTCCAACGTGATCGTCCGGGCCGCCTCGTTGTAGGCCAGCCGACCGTCGAGTGCCCGCAACCGCTCGTACAGCGCCGGCTCCGCGCGGGTCAGCAGCAGGTTGCTGTTGTGCTTTTCCAGCGCCTGGTAGATTTTTTCGACTTGGACGTGCGTCTTGCCTTGGCAGAAAACGACCTCCGGATAGCCCGTGCGCAGCGCCCGGTGGTGGTCCACCTTGGCGAAGCCCAACTCTTCGAACGGCAGGTGCTTGAGCGATGCGAGCGTCTCCTCCAAGCTGGTTTCGCCCGTCTTGAAGCCGTTGAGCAATCCGATGATCTTGCTGGTTTCCATGTGCTGCCTTTCGTGGGGCGGAACTAAATACTGCGCGCGGCAAGGCCGCAACCAAAATTTGCCCGCAGAAAAGACGTGGGAGAGCAGGCATGAAGCACTCGGCACGAGGCATTGGCGGGCACAGCCTGTCGCCAAATGGATGGCGGGGTGGGATTGGGTCAGCGCTTCATCCAACTTGGAGAACCTAAGGCGTGGTGGTTATCCGTAATTCCGGGGACGATATCCTTGATTCTAAAGCCTTTGGATTGACCCGACATGGACGGACGGATAGCGTGTGTCTCATTAATCTTCAAAAGGACTTTATAGCAAGGCAAGGTAGCAGGGGAGACGGCTTCGTGCTCGCCAAGGAAGCATGTCCTACAACAAGTCCGGCAATGCCGACCTAATGGACTGCAGGATCACCTTCTCCCCCCAGATCTTAGTGGGTATGGAAATCATCAACGGGAAGCTCGCCGCTTAAAACTTATGTTAATCGAAACCACAATTGCCGACATCACTTCAAGGCTGCGCCAGGGAAAGTTTCCGAACGAGCAGGCTATTTCCCAAGGCATCGTCCTGCGGGTTTTTCAGGAACTCGGTTGGGATACGTGGGACACCAACGTCGTCTGGCCCGAATATCAAACTGGCGAAGGTCGCGCCGATTTTGCGCTGTGCCATCCTCCTTCAAAGCCTGCTGTGTTTACCGAAGTTAAACAGCCCGGGAAAGCGGAGGACGCGGTGCGTCAGGCACTCGAATACGCTTTCCACGCAGGTGTTCCTTTCGTCGTTCTGACCGACGGGAGAACGTGGAGCTTTTACCTCCCTGCCGAACAAGGCAGCTACGAGGATCGGCGCGTTTACAAGCTCGATCTCTACGAGCGCCCGCCTGGCGAAGCTGCTGCAGCGCTTCACCGCTATCTTGATTTTTCCAGAGTTCAATCGGGCGAAGCGCTCGAGATCGCCCGCAAGGAATACCGAAGCCGCAACCGGCAATCGCAGGCCAAAGCCGCCATTCCTGAGGCGTGGCGTGAATTGGTGGAAAAGGGCGACGAACTCCTTGTGGAGATATTGACCAACGCCGTTGAATCGCGAGCGGGTATCCGACCAGACTCGGACGATGTGGCGGAGTTTCTCGCAGGTCTCGGCAAGACAATCATCGTAGAAACCGCAAGCAGTAGCACAATGCGAAATAGAGGTGTTCCTCCCCGTTCGCCACCCGCGCGCACAACGAACGAAACAACCCGCAGCGGTAAACTCGTGTTGCTTGGAAAGGCCTATGCTTACCATAACGCCAAGGATGCCATGGTCATCGTCCTTCGCGAACTTGCCAAGTCCGATCCCTCATTCCTCGAACGCTGCTCTCAACACCCCGACTCTCAAGGCCGCAAGCGCCGCTACCTCGCTCGGACACCGGAAGAACTTTACCCCGACCGTGAAGACCTTCGCGATATGCGCGACACCTTGCCGGGCGGGTGGCTGGTTGCCACTAACCTCAACAATGTGCTGAAGAAAACCATCATTAGCCTCGCCGCAGAGGTCGCTGGACTACAGTTCGGTAAAGATGTCGTTGTTGAATTTTAGTCCGCGTAAACGTGTAGGATGAAGCCCGCCAAAAGAAAGCTTCGTAATAAAACCAAGGGCTCATCGAAAGGCAATCTCTCGAACCTTATTACACGGTGCGGGCAAGAAGGCGAAGCCAACGGGAAAAAGGGTCACCTATTGGGTAATGGTTTTCACCTGCTCAAAAAGCTCCGATACCATTTTCAATGTGAATTTGGTTCATTCCGATGGATCGATGGAAGGCCGATGCCCCTCCACAAAAGCTAAAACCCTAAACTTTCCACGGCGGGTTTCCGGGGAGCTGGGCTTTGAATTCGTGGTTGAGGGCTTGCTGGTATTCCGGGGTGAAGCCGCCATCGAGGAAGAGGGCGTAGGCTTCGTCGATGAAGCGCCGCCAGCTTTCGGTTTCGCGGCCGGGGTTGATCGGGAAAAAGTTGCAGCCGATGGCCTGGGCGGTGGCGAGGTCGCCGGGGGCGTCGCCGATCATTAAAATGGCGTGGGCGGGATAGCGGTTGACGGCGGCCATGGTGAAGTGGTCGATCTTGCTGCCTAGTTCGGGGCCGGCGATGACGGCGGCGTAGCGGGCGAGGTTGTCGCGGTACCAGTCCTTGAGCAGGGAGACGGCCTGGGTTTGCGAAATCACGATGCAATCGGAGTGCGCCGAAATGAGCTGGAGCGCCTCTTCCGCGCCGGGGAAGGGCGGCGGATCGGGCATGTGGTTTTCGATGTCTTCGTTGAGGTGGAGGCTCCAGTCGTAGGCCTGCGCCAGGATCGGGCTGCCGG
>JBGSLE010000127.1:0-1778 GCA_041740875.1 Pontiella sp.
TCTGGCGGGCAGGCCGGCGCCATTGACGAGGTTGGGCTCGGCCAGCTTGTGCCAGGCAAAGCGCACTGCGACGGGCTCGGCGACTTCGCTGGACTGGAGGACGACGGATTGGCCCTCGATCTTCGCCTCGGCCTTTTTGAACGGGCCGTCCTTGCCGGCGACTTCAAACCAGTCGGGGGCTTTGCCGTCGCGGGTGGCGAGGCCCTTGGCGGAGGCGAACGCAACCTTCAGGCGGTTGCCCTGCCGCTCCAGCGATTGGAAGGCCGGGCCGGTGGCGACCACGTCCTTGCCGTAGGTGTTGGCCAGCGCGAGTAGGGCCAGCCGGGTTCCGGGGATGACCTTGTTCGGCGGATGGATGTTGTTGAGCGTGCTGTAGTCGCTGACGATGGCCATGCCGGTGTGCGGGACGGCCTTGACGATTTCGGCCTGGGCTTCCCAGAAAACCGGCAGGGTTTCCGGGTCTTCGCTACCGTATTGGAAGGGGGCGATCTGGATAAAATAGAAGGGGAATTCGTAGCCCCAGAGCGTGCGCCAGCCGTTGAGCAGGGCCTTGGTCTTGTCCACATAGAGCATGCCGTCGCTGCGGTTCGACTCGCCCTGGTACCAGATGGCGCCGCGGATCGCGAACGGGACGTGGGCGTGGATCATGCCGTTGTAGAGCTTTGTCGGCGTTTGCTGCTCGCCGGACAGGATCAGTTCCGCCGGGAGCGCGGGCGGTGCGGCAACGTAGTCCTCGGTTTGCATGGCCTTTTCGGCGGCGGCGGTCCACTGGCGGATGCCGGCGAGATAGTCCGCCATGCCTTTTTGGTAGAGGGGGGAGGCCGGCAGGGTTTTCTGCACCTGCTGGTTGATGCTCGCCAGCGAGTCGATCCCCTCGAAACCGCCGGGCGGCGTCCACGGCTCGATCCGCGTTCCGCCCCAGGCGCTCAGGAGCAACCCGACGGGAACCTTGAGATCCTGGTGCAGCTTTTGGCCAAAATGGTAGGCGACGCCGGAAAAGGATTTGATGGTTTCCGGCGAACAGGCGGTCCATTTGGCGGCGATGGTTTCCCGGGGCCCTTCCGCGAAGACCCGTGGCGTGTCGTAGAGGCGGATCAGCGCATTGGTTGCGGCGGCGATGGCTTGTTCGGCGTTATCGGTTTTATCCAGCGGCCACTGCATGTTGGACTGGCCGGAGCAGAGCCAGACTTCGCCGACGAGCACGTCCGAAAACTGAAGGGTGTTTTGATTGGAAGCGACCTTCAGGACGCGGGGCTCGGCGGAGGCGGGCAGGGGATCGAGATCGACGCGCCATTTACCGTCGGCTCCGGCGGTGGCGGTTTTCTTTTGCCCCGCGAATTCGACGGCGACCGGCGCGCCCGGATCGGCCTTGCCCCAGACCGGCACGGGGCGTTCGCGCTGGAGCACCATGTGGTCGGAAAAGACCGTTGGAAGGGATAGGTCGCCCGCCAGGCACGGGACGGAAACGCAGGAAACCACCAGCAGCAGCCACGCATGTCTACGCATATCGATCCTCCGGAAAATTTCTGCACATGGTATACGAATTGACATCCAGCGCAATGCTATGCAGGTTTGTTTTTCAACCTCCAATGATGAAGGAAATAGCCATGCACACCATTTCGCCACGCAGATCCGCTGCCCATCGCACCATCCGTCCCGTTGCCCTGGCGCTGCTCCTGACCCTGCCAGCCGCGTTTGGCGCCGTCCGGGAACTGAAGGTTTCGCCGCCCGCCGGCGGGGAGGACGCCGTACCCGTCTTGCGCCGCGCGCTGGAGCGG
>JBGSLE010000128.1:0-1994 GCA_041740875.1 Pontiella sp.
CAGCGCGGGCGGGCACGTGCTCCAATACCAGATCCGGATCGATCCCTACCGGCTCCACCAGTACGGCCTCGCCATTGCGGACGTAGTCGCCGCCGTGCAGGCCAACAACCGCAACGTCGGCGGGCAATACCTCCCCATCCATTCGGAAGAGCACCTCGTGCGCGGCATCGGCCTGCTGCGCGACCTCGAAGACATCCGGCGCATCACGCTGAAGACCTTCGACGGCACGCCGGTCTCGATCGCCGACGTGGCGGAGGTGCAGCAGGGCCCCGAACTGCGGCGCGGTGTCGTATCGCTCGGGAACGGGGAAGAGGTTGTTTCGGGCATTGTGATGAAGCTCTACGGCGCCAACTCTTCCGAAACGATCCGCCTGCTCCACGAAAAGATCGGACAGGTCCAGGCCGGACTCCCGCCGGGCGTGCGGCTGGTGCCCTACTACGAGCAGGCCGACCTCGTCGCCAACTCGACGCGCACGGTCAAGCTGGCCCTGCTGCAAGGCATGGTGCTGGTGCTGCTCGTCCTCTTCGCTTTCCTCGGCTGCTTCCGCGCGGCGGTGATCGTGGCGCTTGCCATGCCCTTCTGCGCGCTCGTCGCGTTCATCGGCATGGAGCGCTTCGGGATTTCGGCCAACCTGATGTCGCTCGGCGGCATTGCGATTGCGCTCGGCATGCTGGTCGATGGCGCGATCGTCGTGACCGAAAACATCCACCGTTTCCTGGGGGGTGCCGACGCACCCGGGTCAAAGGTCGGAAAGTCCAATGTCAAAAGTCCTGATCCTGAACGACCTTCGACTTCAGACGTTCCGACGTGTGACCGGCGTCAGCGGATTGCTGACGCCACCAAGGAGGTCGGCCGGCCGATCGCGTATGCCGTGGCGATCGTCATTGTCGTTTTCCTGCCGATCCTCTCGCTCGACGCCGTCGAAGGCAAAATGTTCAAGCCGCTGGCCTGCACGGTCATGCTGGCGCTGGGCGGCTCGATCGTCTTCGCGCTGGCGGCGGCCCCGGTGCTGGCCAGCTTCCTGCTCAACGAAAAACCCTACAAGGAATCGGCGCCCTTGCGCGCAATCAAGTCCCTTTATGGAAAATGGCTGGTGTACACGCTGAAGACGAAGGCCGTGCTCTTTGCGGCCGTCTCCGCGCTCGTTGTTTTCGCGGGGATCAACCTGCGCCACATCGGCACTGAATTCATCCCGGTCCTCGAAGAAGGGTCGATCATGGCAACGGTCAACATGGCGCCGTCGATCGCGCTGGAGGCGGCGTCCGAAACCGTCAACGGCATGGTGCGCGAAATCATGGGGATCGACGGCGTGGCGGAGGTCGTCGCGCGCATCGGAAGGCCGGAGGCGGGCAGCCATCCGCATCCGGTCAACTTTGCCGAACTGCATATCGAGCTGGACGGGCAGGCCGACAAGCCCGCCATCGTCGAGGAGCTGCGCCACCGGATGGAAGCCGTGCCGGGCATCCAGCTCAACGTCTCCCAGCCGATCCAGAACCAGTTCGACGAGCTACTATCGGGCTCGCGCTCGCAGCTGGCGATCAAGGTCTACGGCGAAAGCCTCGATACGATCCGCGCCACCGCCGAAGCCGTGCGCGAAGCCATTGAAAACGTCGCCGGGCTCGTCGACCTCTCGGTCGAGCAAAGCTTCGGCCAGCCGCAATTCCAGGTGGTGCTCGACCACGAGGCGCTGGCGCGCTACGGCGTACCCGGTGAGACGGTGCTCGAACAGATCGAAACCGCCGTGGGCGGACAGGTCGTCTCGACGCTCTACCGCAACACCCGCCGCTACGGCATCCACGTCCGCTACGCCCCCGAATTCCGCTCGACGCCCGAGCAGCTGAGCGAACTCTTCATCCGCTCGGCCGACGGCGCGTTGCTGCGGCTCGACCAGCTGGCCACCATCGAATCCGCCGAAGGCCCGCTCCAGATCAACCGCGAACACAACCAGCGCCGCTGGCTGGTACACGGAAACATTGCCGGGCGCGCGCTCGGCG
>JBGSLE010000129.1:0-2318 GCA_041740875.1 Pontiella sp.
GCTCGCCCTGCCGTACCAGCGCGACGGCCAGATCCAGCGAACGCTTCAGGCAGCGCGCGTTTTCGCGCTGCGTTCCAACGAGGTATTTGTTGCTCGAACTCATGGCCAGTCCGTCGGGTTCGCGCACGATCGGGCCGCGCACGATTTCGACCGGGAAATCGAGGTCGCGCACCATGCGTTCGATGATGCGCAACTGCTGCGCGTCCTTCTCGCCAAACACCGCAAAATCCGGCAGCACCAGGTTGAACAGCTTGGCCACCACGGTGCAAACCCCGCGGAAATGGCCGGGCCGCGACGATCCGCACAGCCCCTTCGAAAGCGACTCCTCGTCCACCCACACGCTCGCGTCGGCGGCATACATGGATCGCGCTTCAGGATAGAAGACGATGTCAACCCCTGCCCCGGCGCAGAGCGCCTCGTCGCGCTGGAAATCGCGCGGATAGGCATCGAGGTCCTCGTTCGGCCCGAACTGGGCCGGATTCACGAAGATGCTCGCCACCACCACGTCGCACCGTTCGTGCGCCATCCTCATCAAGGAGAGATGGCCTTCATGCAGGAACCCCATGGTCGGCACAAAGCCGATGGTGCGCCCCTGCCGCTTCAACGCCAACGCCCGGCGCTGCATTTCCGTTGGGGATAGAATGATTTCCATGGGTCGACGATCAGTAGGTGTGTTCAACGGACGGAAACGACCCCGCTTCGACTTCGGCCTTGTAGGCAGCGAGCGCGTCGGCGATGAGCGGATGGAGGTTGGCAAAGCGCTTGACGAATTTCGCGGCAGGCTTTCCGCCCATGCCGAGCAGGTCGGTGAAAACCAGCACCTGGCCGTCGCACCCCGCCCCGGCGCCGATCCCGATGGTTGGAATCGAAAGGGCCTTGGAGATGGATTCGCCCAGGGAGGCCGGCACGCATTCCAGCACCAGCGCGAAGGCGCCGGCCTGCTCGATGGCCATGGCGTCATCCATCAATATACGGGCCTGCGCGGAGGTTTTGCCCTGCACCTTGTAGCCGCCCATCTCCTTGACGCTCTGCGGCGTCAAGCCGATATGGCCCAGCACGGGAATCCCGTTTTTGACCAGCGCGTCGACCAGTTCGTACCGCAGCGCGCCGCCTTCGATCTTGACGGCATCCGCACCGGACTCCTTGATGAAGCGTCCGGCGTTTTCCAACCCCAAGGCGACGGAGGGCTGGTACGACATGAACGGCATGTCGGCAATCACCAAGGCATCCTTCACCCCGCGCGACACCGCCGCCGTGTGGTGCAGCATCTCCGCCATCGTCACCGGCAGCGTGGTTTCGTAGCCGAGCACGGTCATGCCCAGCGAATCGCCCACGAGCACCGCCGGCAGGCCGGCGGCATCCACCAGCGACGCCGTCAGCGCATCGTACGCCGTAAGCATCGCGATCTTGCGCCCGCCCTTGAGCGCCTTGATTTTCGTCGCCGTCCATTTCATTCTTCCAGCGCCTCTTTCTTTGCCTTGAGAAACTTGATGTCGTCCTCGTCCTTGCCCCGCGCAACCGCCTCTTTCGCGATTTGATCTAGCAACCCGGCTTTCCACGCGTTGAACGCCTCGTAGGAGTCAAAGCGTTGCGCCTTGAACGCGGGGAGGTTCGACGGCCTTGGGCAGGCCACGACGATCGGATTGCGCGCCCATATTTTGAACTTTGCGTCGTAATCTCCATGAGGGTTCATCGGATCACCACCTCTCGTCAAACACGCTTAGGCCATCGTCCGGCGGTAGCATGCGCAAAATGTCTTGGACAGGCTTGTTGGTTTCGGGCAGCACCATCTCTGGCCGCACGTCGCTGAGCGGCTGCACCACGAAGCGGCGCTGGGCCCAGCGCGGGTGGGGAACCTCCAACCCGCCGCCATCGATGATCTGGTCGCCGGCGTAAATAATGTCGATGTCGATCGGCCGCGGCGCGTTGCGGTCGTCCGTCCGTTCGCGTCCAAGGTTTTGTTCGATCTTGCCGATGTAGGAGAGCCAGCTTTCGAGCGGCAGTTCGCTCTCCACGATCACCACGGAATTCAGGTAGGCCATCGCCTTGTACTCGGGCTTCACATCCACCGGCGTGGTTTCGTAGATCGGCGACTGGTCGACAAACCGGGTGCGCGGCGCCGACAGCAACAGGTTTTTCGCCTGCATCAGCAACCGTTTCCGGTTGTACAGGTTTGATCCAAGACTAAACCCGATCTCCATATGCGACCTCCCCGTCGAACACCCGTTCGGCTCCGCCCGTCAACGTGGCTACGCCGTCGTCGAGACCAATTACCAGATCGTACCCCCCGGCGCAATGCACGGCTACGGGCAAACCCA